>JANORE010000200.1:0-7970 GCA_031415155.1 Akkermansiaceae bacterium
AATTTTGACGTAAAATTTTGACGGACTGAGGTGGCCCCGAAAATCCGACTACGGAGTGGCTAAACTAAGCGATGATGGAGAAGTACGGCGGATTGATAGAAGATGATGGATGATGGATCAAGAATGAAGTGGCGCAGGGCGACCCTCTGGGCCATCGTCTTCTTCCACTCGGAAACCTGCAGCGGGTGGATGTCGAATTCCTTGCTAAATCCTTACCTTTCGGCAAAGACAGCAGCTCACCCCGTGGAGTAAGCTTGCGGGTTTCCACTTGCATGGCAGACATGCCGGGACTAATCCCGTGTGTATGAAATTTTACGTCATTTGCTTGTCTGTGAGCATCATGGCTCTATCCAGTTGCGAGAAAAAAAAGGAGATGACCGTCATGGAAACCCGCACCGCGACGACCCGAGATGTGCCGCCGAAGCTCTTCGCCACCAGTGATGAGCGTTTCCGCGACGCCAAGCCCAGTCCCGTAGAAGGTGACACTCCGGCGGGCTGGCTGGTGCTTCCGGCTTCACAATTCCGCCTTCTGAACTATCGGTTTGGCGAGACTGGCATGGGCGAGGTCTGGGTTTCTCTCGCTTCCGGCACGGTTATCGACAACGTGAACCGCTGGCTGAAGCAGTTCGGCGCAAGTCCCGTCGATACGTCTGCGCTGGCCAAGCTGCCCACCGCAAAAATCGCGGACTCATCCGGCACATGGGTCACCGCCGCTGGCGACTATGAGAGCGGCATGGGAGCTCCGTCCAAGCCGGGATTTGCGCTTTTCGGAATCGTCTCAGCATTGAGTAACGGACAAATTCTCACAGTGAAAATGGTGGGGCCGAAGGCTGAAGTCGAGGCTGCCAAATCCACTCTCGAAGCCTATGTCCAGACTCTGAAAATGGCTGAATAATCTTGGCCGAAAAACCGTAGAACCCACGTCACTTCGTTCATGGAAATTTCCGAAAAATCATCTGCCCATCCAGCTTCCCGATCCCTTCCACGGAGAATCTTCGATGTATTTTCCGGCTTCGGTCTTGCGACGGTGACGCTGCTTTTACTCGGGATTCTGACTTGGTTGGCCACGCTGGAGCAAATCGACAATGGCCTCTATCCTACGCTGGAAAAGTACTTCGATTGGAAGTCATTTTTTCTACTTCCTGAAATTTATTGGAACGGAAAATACGTGCCCATTCCACCCTTACCCGGCGGTTATTGGGTGTGTGCAGTCTTGTTAGTCAATCTCATCCTGGGTGGAATCATCCGCATTCGCAAAGGCTGGGGCCACGCGGGAAATCTCATCTCGCACTTCGGCATCATTCTACTGCTGGTAGGTGGCGGCGTGACCCATCATTTTTCCGAACGCGGAAATATGGCGATCTTCGAAGGAGAAACGAGCGATGTCGCAGAAGATTATCTCGAATACGTCGTCGAAGTGGCAGAGGTGAAGGATGGCGAGTCAGAAAAAATTCACATCATTCGTGGTAAAAATCTTACGGATTTAGAAGGCGACACGCTCCGCACTTTCAAGCTGCCTGAGATGCCTTTTGATTTACAGCTCACTCACTATTTACCCAATGTCGTGCCCGTTTCCACCACGGAGCGTGCGCCAGATAAAAATCAACCGATGGCAGGCGGGTATTTCCTCGCGGAAAAGCCCAAGCTCGCAAAGCCAGAAGAAGCCGAGCGGTTCACTGCGGGTTGCTACGCCAGAATCATCAGTCGTGATGGGAAAAAAACCGATCCGTTCATCCTGGCAGGTGCGAGTTTCCAGCCATTTTCCTACAAGCATGAAGACCGTATCTTCACCGTGGATATGCGGAAACGCCAATGGCAAATGCCCTTCACGCTGACGCTCGACAAGTTCACCGCAGACTTCCACCCCGGCACGATGAAACCTGCCAAGTTCGTCAGTAAAGTCACTCGCAGGGAAAACGGCAGCGAAGCAAAAGCCACCATTCAGATGAACGAGCCGATGCGCTACGAAGGACTCACTTTCTTCCAAGCCAGCTACGGCCCGCCGACTGCTGGCCCCGGTGACAAGATGTATTCCGTGTTCGAAGTCGTGAAAAATCCTGCCGATCAATGGCCAGCGTATAGTCTCTACATCGTCGCCTTCGGCATGGCTGTCACTTTCCTCATCAAGCTCGTCGGCTTCATCGCGGGCGGCTCACGCAAAAAAAGCCATGTCTAACACTTCATCTCCATTCAAGATCGGTCGCTGGATCGCAGCGGGTATCGGGTTGCTCGTGCTTTGCTTAATGTTCTTTCACCTCGTCAAAGACAACATGCCGAAAGCGGAGGTGAGAAAAATCGAGGGTTACACGCCTTGGTCGGACGAGGCTCTCAGGGTCGCTGAAACCATCCCCATCCAGAACGGAGGCCGTATCAAGCCGTTCGCCACCTACGCCGGATTTACGATGCTCAGCTTGCATGGCGCACGCTCGATGAAGGTCGAAGATTCGAACGGTAAAAAATACTCCATCAAGCCCACCGCTTGGATGATGGACTCACTCTTCCGGCCCCAGCTCGCGGTAAATTTACCCACTTTTCGTATCGAAAATTCTGCGATCATCGAAGCCATCGGCCTGAAAACTCTCAACAAGCGGGATCGCTACAGTTACACCGACATCGAACCAGGTCGAGACAAGCTCATCGAGTTAGGGCAAGCCTACGAAAAAATCGAGAAAGACAAGAGAGATCCCACGCAGAACCAGACCGTCTTACTCGCCTACAACATGCGTGAATACGAAAGTCTGCTAGGCTATTTCGGCTTTGCCCGGATGGGCATTACACTGCATGGCTCAGGGAAAGATGGCGCGGCGGATCAGCGCACGGACTTGAGCCTGCTGATGGCCACGGCACCGCAAATCCGCCAACAAATCTCGCTGGCTCAGGCACAGGGCAGCGAGATACCGACTCATCTTAAGTCGCTGTTAGAGCAAGTGCTCGACGGCGCAAATTTCGCGAAATTCGGACTCTATATTTTCCCACCTGCCGATCGCAAAGAAACCATTTGGCAAGCGGCGGGGAATTCGATCATGGGCGTTTTCACGGAGGATCAATCCGATCCGAGTCAGGCGATCAAAGACATCAAAGCTCTGGAGTCCGTCGCCAGATCCGTCGCCGATGAACCGGCTTTTCTTAAGCAGATGACCTCCCTGCGAGATGATTTGGCGAAACGAGCCAAAGACCGTGGGGAATACAGTCACATCGAGCTAGAAGCGAAATACTATCGGCAAAATGGTTTCCTCTACGCGATGGTATTTTTCATCATGGGCACCATCGGCGCTCTTGCCATGTGGGCATTGGGCAGGGGATTGGCTGGGAAAATGAGTAGCTGGGCCACCTTGGGATTGACCGCTTCAGGTCTCGTTTGTTGCGTCATCGCCATCGTTCAACGCTGCATCATCATGCAGCGGCCACCGATTGGAAATTTGTATGACACGATCATTTTCATCGCGACGACGGTGGTGATTCTTGCCTTTTTAATCGAGTGGATGACCCGGCGGCGCTTCGCGTTAGGAATCGCGCCGATCTTAGGCGCACTGCTGATCATCCTCGCCCGTCGCTATGAGCTGGGCGATGCGAAGGATCACATGGATCCATTGGTCGCCGTGTTAGATTCTAACTACTGGCTGACCATCCATGTCATCACCATCACGCTCGGCTATGCGGCGGGACTGCTGAGTGCATTTCTCGCCTGCGTTTATTTACTGATCCGTGGACTCGCACTTTACGACGATGATCAAGACGTCCGCCGCTCACTGACTCGGGTGGTGTATGGCATGATTTGTCTCACGCTTTTCCTCTCGCTTGTCGGCACGGTGCTGGGTGGGATCTGGGCGAATGATTCATGGGGCCGCTTCTGGGGCTGGGATCCTAAGGAAAACGGCGCGTTGCTGATCGTGCTCTGGACGCTATCCATTCTGCACGCCCGCCTCGGTGGTTACATCCGTGAATGGGGACTGCATCTCGCCGCCGTTTTCACCGCCGTGGTCGTCGCCTTTTCCTGGTGGCATGTGAATTTCCTCGGCGTGGGACTTCACAATTATGGATTCACCGCGGGCAAGGAAACGATCTGGGTTTTCTATATCTTCATCGCTGTCGTCATGATGTTAGGATTCATGGCCATGTGGCTGGAGAAAAATGCCAAGGCGAGTCGCGATGCGATACGGAAACTTGGGACAGCGAATTAATCCATCATTTTTCCCTACATCGACATTTTTTAAAAATATGGATTTCACCATGAACGAACCCGCCATTGGCATCATCGGCGGCAGCGGACTTTACGAAATGGCAGGGCTAGATGAAATCCAAGCGCTCTCAATCCAGACACCCTTCGGCGAGCCATCGGATCAGATCATCACTGGTTGCATCGCGGGGCGGCGTGTCTGCTTTTTACCGCGTCATGGTGTTGGCCATCGACTTTTACCGCATGAGATCAATCACCGCGCAAATATCTGGGCGCTGCGTTCGCTGGGCGTGCGTTGTTTGAATTCCGTCACCGCCGTCGGAAGCCTGCGGGAAGAATTAGCCCCGCGTGACATCGTCGTGCCGGATCAACTCATTGACCGGACGGGCACCGCAGGAAAGCACACATTTTTCGGAAATGGGATCGTCGCGCATGTCGGATTCGCCGATCCCTATTGCGCGGACTTACGGAAAATTTTAATCGCTACTGCCCAGTCGCTCGCGCCGAAAGTCCACGATGGTGGGACGTATCTCTGCATGAATGGCCCGGCATTTTCCACTCGTGCCGAAGCCGCGCTGCACCGACAGATCGGGGCTGACATCATCGGCATGACAAATGGCCCAGAAGCCCGACTTTGCCGTGAGGCAGAAATTTCTGCTGCGTCACTCGCGCTCGTCACCGACGATGATTGTTGGAGAAAAGAGGAGGCGGCGGTGGAAGTTCACACCGTGATCGAAAATCTCCACGCGAACAGCGCCTTGGCCAAGCAGATCATCCAGAAAGTGGTGATGAACATCCCAGAAAATCCGGACAGCATTTGCCATCGGGCACTGGATCATGCCATTTTCACGCCACGAGAATTCTGGCCACAGAAGACCGCCGCCGATCTCGCTCCGATTTTAAATCGTTTCAATTAAACTCCCGAACCTCGTATTTTTTTTAACATGGAACCTACAACAACGGCATACGGCACCTGGAGCGGCGGACGCTTCATGCACTTCGGCGAGACACTTTCTGAGACGCGTTTCATCGGCTGTATCGAGACCGCCTACGAAGCGGGGATCCGCACCTTTGTCACTTCCGATGTCTATGGAAATGGCAAGGCCGATGAGTTGTTAGGTGTGGCTTTAAAAGGCGTGGATCGCAGCACTTACAGCTTGGTCGGGATGATCGGCCATGACTTTTACGAAGGTCAACGCCAAGGCAGCAAGGGCTACCCACGTTTCACCGATTCAGAATTACGCGGTCCAGAAGGCTACGCGGATTTTGTGAAAATGGCGGCCAGCAAAGAGCTCGAACGCTGCGGGACCGATCATTTCGATTTACTGATGCTGCATAATTCCGACGAACTCGGCTACACCAGCGAGGCCGTTTGGCAAGCTCTCAAGAATTTAAAAGACGAAGGTCTAACGGATCAACTCGGCATCGCGCCCGGACCCGCCAATGGATTCACGCTCGATCTCATCGGCTGCTTCGAAAAATTCGGCGAGTTGATTGATTGGTCGATGCTGATTTTAAATCCGTTAGAGCCATGGCCTGCCGGACTGATTTTGCCGATCTGTGAAAAGCATGGGATCAAGGTGATGACGCGAGTCGTCGATTACGGCGGAGTTTTTCATGATGATCTCGGCGGACCTGACCATGCCTTCAAACCGGGCGATCATCGGACGTATCGTCCCGAAGGATGGGTGAAACGCGGGATGGAAAAGGCCAATCAGATGCGGCCGTTGGCCGAGAAATACGGCCTCAGCATGATCCAGTTCGCCTCCATCTGGAATCTCAGTCACCCCGCCGTCGAGAGCGTCGTGCCGACATTTATCCAAGAAGCCGGCGAGGGCGCACGTCTCATCGAAGATAAAATCCGCGAATTCGGACAGATGCCAGATATTCGTTTCACCGCCGAGGAAGTCGAATCCATCCGCGCAATCGGCGACAACACCGGCTGTATGACCTTGAAGGGTGCCAGCAAACGCCACGAAACCAGCGACCGCCCTGACGAATGGGCGATGCGGGAAGACTTGCTCGAACTCGCCAACCGCCACGGCCTAGGAACCGACTGGTGAAGCCAAAACCACCATCAGCGTGCCGGGATGAGCCCGACTGCTGGAATCGCAGAGATCACTCCTCTGAACTCAAATCCTTCCGGCATACGTATTTCTGCGTATTGCAACGATGTTGGCTTTTAGAAAGGATTGAAATTCTTTCTAACTACTTATCATGAAAACAAATCTGCATCGCCGGTTGTCCATCCTTGCTACGCTCGCAGCTTCCACGGCGCCACTCACCGCCGCACCTGGGAGTCTGGATACCAGTTTCAATGGCACAGGCATCGCCATCCGGAACCTCGGTGCTTCCGAGTCTGCCGCGAAAGTCGTCGCCCTACCTGACGGGAAGATCGTCGTCGCAGGAACCGCAAATGCAGCAGGGCATAAGGATATTTTAGTCCTTCGCTACAATCCGAATGGCACGCTGGACACCACCTACTCGAGCGACGGCGGTGAGATCACAGCCCTTGTTGCCGCCTCGGAGGATACCGTCACAGGAATGCTCGTCCAGCCAGATGGAAAGATCGTCGTCGTCGGCTACACGAATGCAAATAACAACGGTAACAATGATATATTTGCTGTCCGCTTTAATCCAAACGGCGGACTGGATAACACCTTCGGCCTCAGCTCTAATGGCAAATACACCATTAACTTCTCGGCCACCGCCTCCGTCTCCGACGATCGCGCCGCCAGTGTCGCTCTCCAAGCCGATGGCAAGATCGTCATCGGCGGCACCAAGGAGGTTGGCACTCAGAGTTACTTCGCCGTTGCCCGCCTCACCACTGCTGGCGTTCTGGATAGCACTTTCTCGGGAGATGGAGCGGTCTATGAAATTGGCCTCAGTTCTGGCGCAGATGAAGGCCGAGCCGTGCTGGTCCAGAGTGACGGAAAAATCGTTCTTGCCGGATCTGCGGAATCCGGGGTCAGCGGAGACGATGATTTCGCGCTCCTGCGTTTAAATCCAGACGGGACCATCGACACGACCTTTGATGGAGACGGCAAGGTTAACACCAATATTTTAATCGAAGACGCCGCACTCGGTGCCGTGCTCCAGCCAGACGGGAAAATTCTCGTCGTCGGATCCACGGCGAACAGTGCGGATTCCTGCGCCGTCCGCTACAACCCGAATGGATCGCTCGATGCTTCATTTTCCGGAGGTGGTATTTTTCATGAATCCTTCGGCTCTCTCAGTAATTTCTACGCGGCTGTGCTGCAAGCGGATGGGAAAATCGTCCTCGGCGGTGCGGCTGGCACGCTAGCTGGGAGGAATTCCGTTGTCGCGAGGCTCAACACCTCTGGCATCCGCGACGCGAGCTTCGATGGCGAGGGCTACGTCATCAGCGATATCGCCCCATCCAATGGGGATTTTATTTTCAGCATGACCTTGCAGCCAGACGGTAAGTTAGTCACGGCAGGACAATCGGGTAATACTCCCAGCGACTTCTCTCTCGTTCGCTACAATATGTTCCAAAAAACCGACTCCCTCGTCGGTGCGAAAGTCTCCGCATTCCTTGGCGATAACGTCTACAACGGCAACGGAGCGGGCCAGACCATCACCATTTCCGCTAAAAAGACCGGCAAAAAAAAGAGCGGGTTTGTCAAAATCCAGAACGATGGCCATGAGACAGACTCCTTTAAAATCATCGGAGCCAAGGGCAACAAACGTTTTAAAGTGAAATACCTGAACGGAGCGGTGGATGTCACCAAGCTCGTCACTGCGGGCACCTTCACCACTGCGGCCATCGCCC
>JANORE010000201.1:0-1695 GCA_031415155.1 Akkermansiaceae bacterium
CTGGACCTATGCCGTGCCCCTGCACGTGCCGTAATTTCGCTACAGACTTGATCAGAATGTCAGCGGCAGTGGTAGTTTCCGCCATGGTGTTCAGCTTGGAAAAACTGATTCGAAGACTGCTTTTCGCCCGGGATTCCGTGATACCCATCGCCAGCTGCACATGAGAGGGCCGCTGTTTACCTGTCATGCAGGCCGAGCCAGCGGCGCAAGCGATGCCTGCTTGGTCTAACAAAATCAATAGCCCCGCTGCGTCGCATCCATCGAATGAGAGATGGCAGGTGTTAGGCAGCCGATGATTCGGGTCACCATTTGGAAAAACTCCTGCCGTTTCTCGAATCACCTTTGCTTCGAAAAAGTCACGCATCGCCCGGATGGATTCTAGTTCGAGTAATTTCGCCGCCGTTGCTGCCGCTCCCATTCCGACGATCCCTGCGGTATTTTCCGTGCCGCTCCGCCGTCCAGATTCCTGACCTCCGCCTAACAAGAACGGCTGGAACCGTAAGCCCTCTCTCACATAAATAGCTCCGACGCCCTTGGGTCCATGGAATTTATGCGCCGAGAGTGAGAGTAGATCCACGCCGAGTTCCTTCACATGGAGAGGCATTTTCCCTGCCGCTTGAATCGCATCCGAATGGACCGGAATCCCGCGTTCATGAGCCAAGGCGACCACTTCACGCAACGGCTGGATGACACCCGTTTCGTTGTTCGCTGCCATGATGGAAACATAGGCCGCTCCATCAAGTGCCTTCACAAAAGCAGCTAGATCCAACCGCCCGCCAGCCGTCACTGGCACTCGTCTCACTTCTCGTGAAAAACTCTCCACACAGCGCAACACCGCACTATGCTCAATCCCAGATACGACTGCTGCGCCTGGCCCGATCTGCCGATCGAGTGAATGCAAAGCCGTATTCACACTTTCCGTGCCGCCACCGGTAAAAACAATTTCTGACGGTTTTGCACCGATCCATTCAGCGACTTCTGCCCGCGCTTGATCGATCGCCTTTCGAGCGAATTTCGCACCTGCATAAGCTCCCGAAGGATTCTCAAAACCATCTCGTAACCAAGGCAACATCGCATCTAGCACCTCTGGCAGAAGTGGCGTCGTCGCATTCGCATCCAGGAAAATCATTGCTCGAGCATCCAACCTCTCAACTCCAAGATCAACTTGGAAAAATGATCGGCTTCAAAATCTACCCATCGAGCGGAAATCCGAGACTGTCGCATTTGCAAATCGCCAAAAAGCGTCACCCCAAGTCGCCGCGTGACGTAGCCACTCCATCGCGAACTCCTGCGAGTTTTCCAAAGGAGAATCCGAAGCACCACAGAGCAAGCCCACCAGCAAAAGTAAGTTCGCCAAGTAAATAATGGCCAACGAGAGAAAGGTTCCATTTTCCCTTAAATCCGGCTGATCTCGCGGAATCATCCACAAGGTCCATGTCATGTGAAACGTCCACGTCACTCCCATCATGCCATAAAGTGCCCGGTCCCACTCATGCGAAAGGTCTCCGAAGTAACGCGCGAAGGCATAAATGATCGCGCCAATTACCGACCAGAACGGCACGAAATATGGCGACAGCGCGATGACCAAATTCGTCTTATTCGTCGTGATGTAGCCGCCATCCACACTCACATAGAAATCTGTGACCTTTCCGCGATAAAGTAATACAAAAATCGCATGGGTCAGCTCATGACCTA
>JANORE010000202.1:0-9319 GCA_031415155.1 Akkermansiaceae bacterium
GTCCGTCTCACTCCATAGTCGGAATACACGACCCGGTGCCGTCCGGCCAGCTCGGCCTGCGCGTTGCTCGGCGGCAGCTCGGGAAATTTTTTTGATGAGTAGCGTGTTGATGCCACGACGCGGCTCGAAGGAAGCCGTGCGAGCAAGTCCAGAATCAATCACGGTGCGGACACCGTCGATGGTGAGGGAGGTCTCCGCAACGTTCGTCGCTACTATAATCTTCGGGCGAGATCCCGGCGAAATGGCAGCTTCTTGTGCCGCCGGAGAAAGTGCACTATAAAGTGGAAAAACGTCCCAATCTCTTGCGAAGGAGCCATTTTCTAGCAGCTCGATCGTTCGCCGAATCTCATGCGTGCCGGGCAGGAACATCAGGATATTTCCCGCGTCCGGCATCACCATGGCTTCCCGGCAGACAGCTCCCATTTTTTCCCAGATCGGAGTTTCCCGTGGAGGTCCACCGCGCCGATCATTCACTGCGGGTCGATCCGCGCGGTAGAGAACTTGTACCGGATGAGTGCGGCCACCTGCTTCGAGTGAAATCGCTGGCGCGAGATAATCCGCGAGTCCGGCGGTTTCTAAAGTCGCCGACATGACGACGATTCGCAAATCGGGCCGCGAGCTTTCTTGTAAATCCAGACAGCGTGCGAGCGCGATATCCACGGCCAGCCGACGCTCGTGGAACTCATCGAACACCACCGCACCGACATTTGTTAGATTCGGATCGTCTTGGATCCAGCGTTGGAAAACCCCGTCGGTTAGATAAATGATTTTCGTGTCCGCCCGGTATTTCGTGTCGAAACGCACCGCATAGCCCACTTCATTTCCGAGCGTGGCTTGGCGTTGTTTCGCGACCCAGCCAGCGAGCAGGCGGGCGGCCATCCGGCGCGGCTCGATCACGAGAATTCGTCCGGGAATCCCTGCATCCACCAGCATTCCCGGCACCGATGTGGATTTGCCGGAACCTGTCGGAGCCTTCAGCAGAACCCGCGACTGCTTTCCTGCCACCACGGCAGCACGGAAGTCATCGGCGATTTCAAAAACAGGCAATTGCACGCGCAAGGGTGTGGCGGAAAATCCAACCCGCGAGAAGCTGAAAACGAGGAGTAATTACTTAATCCTGCGTCCTCTCACGAATGCCGCTGCCCCTAAGATCAAGCCGAGGGTCAGGGTTGTGGAAGTCTCAGGGATTGCTGCCTCACTTGCGGCCACGCCGTAGGTTCCTTCCGCAATCACTTGTTCAACGGCAAATTCAAAAAGTTCAAAGTTTGCTGTATTGGGAGTTCCGAACTCGAATCCCGAAGTTCCATTATGTCGATAGGCCGTCAAGGTATGGGTTTCATTTCTGAATCGGGCAGCCTCTTCTAACGACTCCACATCAAAGTTTGAGAAGAAGAAATGAGCACCTCTTACTTCGACGTTGGTATCACTTATGCTGCCCACGAGATCGTTTTCAGTGAACTCTTGGGAGAATTCCTGATCCAATTGACTTCCAATGGTATTGATTACGATCCTTAGATCTAAAAGTTCACTCATGCGGTAATGTCCATCTGAAAAAGCCTGCTCTGCGCGGTAACTTAAGGTGCCTAAACCGACGATTTGTGAAACGAAGGGTTCTGATGTTACCGTCGCATTATGCGTGCTGTCGAATGTAGTCGTCAGAGAAAACGTTGCCGCTGTGCCAGTGGCAGCAAGGGCAGAAAAAACCACGAGTGATAAAAATATGTTTAATTTCATATTGGGTAGGAAATTTGAATAAGCGAATCTATAACCTCAAGCATTTTCACTCTGCAAGTTCGATTCGTAATCGATAAAATGCTTTAAGAAACGGTGTAGTAGGTAAGACAGCTTCCACTTTTTCAAAGCCTATCGCCGGACTCGATCTGACTGAGATGGGGACAGAATCTAATAATTGCCAAGATGTTGCCGCGAGAGTCGGCGAAGTTTCCACAAGATAAGTGAGTCCTCGCATGCTGGCATCCGTGCGGCGATGGAACAATAAGCGCATGGGGTTATTGAAAAATATCGGCAGTAGGGGATCATCCATTTCACCGCTGGGAAAAGTTTGTGAGTTGGTGAGATTGTCGCCGCCTGAGGCGTATTCGATCAAATTCGAAATGCCGTCTTGATCGCTGTCTCCCGTTAGAGATTGATCCTGTAGTCCAGCAGCCCATCCGGCAAATGACGGCAAGATGGTGATCGGAAATTGGAACGCTTGAGGGACAGAACCGTCGGACTTGAGATTGAGTGAAATTTGAATAATTCCTGGATTTGGGGCGGATGGAAATGTCACATCGAACTCCACCGTTTCCCCGGCTGCCAGTCCACCACGACGCAATGAGGTCGCGCCAGTGAGATACCAACCTGCTGCGGAAATCCCGGAAATGCTGCTCCCAGCAGGAGGAGTTAGACTCGCAGAGATATTATCCGCCAACGCGGATTCATTCGTGATGCTGACTCGGCAAGTGAATGCTTGCCCTGTCCGGATGATCGCAGTGGTGGCCATTCCCGTCGCCGAAAATGAGGTCGCCGGAGGATCGCTTTTCCTCAAGTGAAGCCCGGTCGCTTCCATCCTTGCGTTAAATTCTGGAGCGTAATGCGGCACCAGCGTGTCATACGTCGTTGTGGTGCCTAATGCATTTAAGACGGCGGTGTGAGTCCCGACGAGTGCAGCCATACCAGAACGGTTGACCAATGAAGGGCTACCGGAATCTCCAACCTCGGCATGGGCATCATCCGCAGAACCGATCGAACCATAACTGAATGTGAAAGCGCGGGTCTTGATGCCGGCACCGCTGGTGATCGGATCTCCGCCGAAATCACTCACACTACCAATGGTGCCTCGCCCGCCACGCGCTGCCTTGCCAGCGATGATGAGTGATTGTCCGGTGTAAGCCGCCTCGGTCGCTAAATTTAAATAAGGCAATGGCAGCACCGCCACAGATGCAGGCACTTCGCCGGTTAATTCGCCGAGGAAGACATCACTGGGAGAAGCATCTGCATTTGGAATCGTGCTCAGTGCTGCGATCGTGAACGTGTGTAGCGAGTGATCCTTCGCTAGAAATCGAACGGTCGATCCCACCGCCGGGCGGAAATGATTTGCTCCCACAAAATGGCGCGGTGAAACGAGGGTGAACTGCTTCGTCGTGTCTTCCACGCTCCAACCCACTCCGGTCAAATCTAACAAACTGGATACAGCTCCGCTTGGATTTAGGAAGGTCGGATTAATCGTTGGCGTGGCTGGAAATCCATTCATCCGCAGATGAGCCGTCGGATTATAGACTCGCAGCACCAAGGCATTGGCTGGCAGAACGACCGTAAAAAATAGGAAAACGCAACTCGCTAAACGAGATTGGAAACAGGTCATCAAGGAGATTTTCATCGTTTTAAAAAAGTAAACTCTATCATAATAACGTTTCATGGGATTATTCAGATGCATGAAAATGTCAAATCATCGCGGCTCACTCTTCCTCCAAAAAATCTGTCGCGAGCTTGAGGTAAGTGTCCCGGTCTAATAAAAATGGATGAGTTTCTGAACTCAAGCGTCCGTAGTAGAATGCGGGATTTACCACCTTGGCATTCGGGGCGAGGATGACTTCGCGAGTGATGAGTCCGGTAAAGTCTCCCATGTCATCCGTGCCTTTTTCGATGACTCTGAGTGAGAGCGATGGATTGAGAAGTGCCTTTTTCGCAGATTCATCCTCGGGGGTGAGCCAGCGAGTGACTTTGAGTCCTTCCAAGCTAGTGAACATATAGTTAGCGCGTGCTGGGTCGAGCGAGGATGAGATATCTTTTTCATCACGACTGCCACTCCATAAGTCGGAGTTGAAATCATAGCGAAGAGCGATAGGACGCTCATTGCCCAATTGACGCTCAATCGCCATCAGACCCGTTTTATCAATCGACCACAGCCGATCATAACGCCACTCGTAGGTCTGGATCGGAATCGAAGCAATGAGCGATGGATCGACTTTCATGACGGTAGACGTGCCCAACCGATTCACAAAAAATCCACCTTTGCCGTCGATGCCAAATACCAGTTCGAGCCCCTGATGATCTTGGCCGAGAAATCGCAATTTTAAAAACGGCTTGTGTAATCCCCATGGGGTAAAATCGGTAGCGGCATCGGTTTCAAAGCCGATCACGCGGCCTTCCGTCACCGTCTTGAGCAGGGTGAAAAGCCGCTCTTCATTGGCCTCTTGAGCTTGCCCGTTGATGGTGGCGACCCATGGCTGAGGCGGAGTGCGGGAGATCAGAATTTCTGGGCTGGTCGAAGGCTGAATCAAGATCCCACGCAAGGATTGGATGTTAAGGTTCGTCAGTTTTGCATCGCGCAGATCATTGATGGCCAAAGGCAAATCCGCCAGCGAGACTAGATTTGGCTCGGGTTTAAGCGGTAGATCAAAAATCGTGTTGGGCCGATCACTGACGGTGGCCTTTACATCGCTTGAGCCAGCAGTTTCGGGTGGAAAAATATCCAAGATCGTTTCTGTTTCGGAGCCGAAAGAAGTGAGTGAAATTTGTTGGGATTTCCCGGAAGATCCCGTGGCGGGAAGTGTGACGGATGAGCGGTCAGAAACTTGAGCCGCTTGAAGTTCGTAGAGTCCCTCTAACAACGATTTTATGGCCACGGAATCGGTGGCGAGATCCAGCGGCTTGACCACTCGCCATGGGCTTTGCGGAGTTTCGCGACCGAGGGTGAATTCACCTTGCTCGGCACGGATTCGGATTTTTTGCAGTGTGGTGGGATTGAAATAAAATGGCCGATGGTCGCGGAGATACTTCAGACCATTTTTAAACATCGCAGATATATCTCCCGTCCCGGCGTAGATATAGTTTTTATGGTGAGCATCTCTAGGCTGAATAAACACGCTGGGCACAGGTTGATCGATATCTTTGATCATCGCTAACCATGGAGTCTGTCGTCCAATTTTATATCTTGCGAGTGGCACTTGGTCTTGGCCTTCGAGACGGATATTGATGCTCGTTTCCTTGAGGCCCGCCTTTCTGGCGTCGATTTCATCCACTTGAGCGAGATCCTCCACCCGCATCCCGAGAGTGAACTTGATGATTCCCACTGCGGCGCGTGGGTCCATTCTGTCCCTCCATGGTGCAGTCGCCTGCCAGCCTTTTTCCGTGAATTCGAAGGTGGCAGTGATGCCGTTTTGTGAAACTCGGATGTGCTTCACTTCATCTGGCTCAAAGGTGGAATAAATTCGCGCCCCGACAGGAGTGGGCGGAGCACCGAGGATGGAATCGAAATTTCCACGAACCCATTTCCAAGCGACTAGGCCACAGGTAGCGATGGCGAGCAACGCAAGAATGAGGGTGAAACCAAGTGAGCGCATGACAGCAGATTAAGCACGACGCGATGACCAGACGAAGGCACCTATCAGAAGAATCAAAACAGGCAGGAAAAATAGATTCACTCGATTGATGAAGGATACTTGGACGTCCAGAATCGGTAATTTATAGGTGGCGAGTGACCGTGGGCCGATGCCAGCGAGCGATTGCCGATCCATCAGCCAATTCACCGATGAGGCGAGGAAGTCCACATTCTCCGCGCGTTGCCGATCTGGATCGAGGAAATCCGTGTTAGAAATCACCACCATCCGGGAAGTGTCTGCGGCGAAGCGATCATCGCTGGCTGCCCCACGGGTGACGGAAGCCGCGAGATACAGCGGGGCCTTCGTGTCTTCTTGCTCGGTGTATGCCGTGTCCTTCTCACCGAATTTCGTTTCTCCCCAGAAACCTTCTGCCGCTTGGATCAGGCCGACGGGATTGATCTGGCGACTGGCGAGATCCTCGGCTCCCTCACGCACTTCCAGAGACGAGCTTGCTCCTTCATAGACGGTCGTTTGCCCGGCAAAGTCTTTGGTGAAATCCACACCATAGGTGAAAATCGCACGAGCCGTGGTATCGATGCGGTTGTCCACAGAAGTGATCACTCGATCTCGGCGAGGAGTCACGCCATAGCCGCGGAGAAAGGTGCGTAATTTGGGCGGTGTCTCACCCGGTTTCAGTAGCACCAGCATCGCCGCCCGCGAACGATTCCAATACCGATCTAACACCGCGAGTTCCACCTCCGGGAAATCATACTTAGGGGCGACCAAGGCGATACCTTCTGCGTCCGCCGGGATCTCTGCTAGACCGGATAGATTAATGCCTAGGAGCTCGATGTTCTGAAATTGTAAGGTGCTCTGAAATGACTTCATCGGCGAGTTTTCCCCCTCGGCATCGAGGCGGCTTTTATCGGCGATGTAATACATCTTGCGAGCGCGGCCTTCGATGGATTCCACGAGCCGCGCGGTGAGAACATCCTCGCCCTGGAACCCCGTGATTTTCCGCTGATTCTCGGCCGTGGTGTAGACCGCCATGTCCTCGGCGACAATGACCTTCACGTTCGGATTTAGAATGCGGTTGCCGTTTTTATCTTCCGTGGAAACTGCGCTGTCATCGGCCCGTGCGTCCATGATGATAAGATCCTTCGTAAGCGGCAGCCCGTAAGCGGCCATGACTTGTTGAGTGCGATCCGAACTACGGAGTGGATCGACAATCTCTAATGTGATTTTTCCGTTAGAGTGTCGCCCATATTCCTCGGCGAGGGCGCGGGCACGTTCGTAAAATGGCGAGCTCCGCCGAAACGTCATGATCCACCGGATCGGTTTTTCCCGCTGGGTGAGAGCTTTGTCTTTGAGATAGCGTTTCGTCGATTGAGATAGCGTGTAGGCGCTTTCACGGCTCAGATCGAGACGTTTGAAATGGCTAAACCCGAGGTAGTTCAGTGCCACGAGACCGATGGCGAGAAAGGCGATTTGCAACACCGAAAGCGTGCCCAGTCCCCAGCGGTTCAGCGGGCGAACAGGCTTTTTTTTCGGCTCGGATAGAGTTTCAGACATGAGGCGGAAATCAAAAAAATCAACGACGCCAGCGCCGGTAATCGACGACTTGGTAGGTCAAGAACAGCACGAATAACGCGACGCTGAGGAAATAAATCACGGGCCGCGTGTCCAGCAATCCACTGGCGAAATAATGCAGATGCTGCTGGGCGGAAATGTAGTGGAAAAATGCAGCTCCCGCGAATGACTCGCCCCAGATGATCGTCACGTAGCCGAGGAAATATTGAATCACTAACAGCCCGATGGTAAAAATCCCGGCGATGATCTGGCTGGATGTCAGCGCAGAGGCCAGACAACCGATGGCGGTAAAAGCCGCGCCCATGAGCATCACTGCGGCGAATGCGCCACCGAGTGCTCCGGGCGACCATGCCGGCGGTAAATCCGTCGCCCATTCAAACATCTTGAATTGCACCAGTGCTGGAATCCACAGCACGGTGTAGAAAATCATGGCAGCAGTGTATTTCGAGAAAACGACCTGCCACGTCCGCACGGGCGCAGTGAGGAGCGTTTCCAGCGTTCCAGAGCGTTCTTCTTCAGAAAAAAGCCGCATGGTGATCAGCGGGAAAATGAACAGAAAATAGAACCAAAACAACGGCGTATGAAACGTCACGTAGACCAAGCTATCCCGCACCGGCGTGTCGCGGAAGCCCTTCATGGCCGTGGACAAAGACATCCCGTGCATGATCGTGATAAAGGCGAGAACCACCCAGCCGAATGGCGTCAGGAAATACCCTTTGAGTTCTTTAAAGGTGAGGATGCGGAACAATCTCATGCAGCGGGCACTCTTGGTATGGCATTCCCGTCACAAGGCAAAGGGAAAACGACTCATCAGCCAGCACGCCGCATCGCACCAAATCAAATGACTCCGGGGAGCCAGCGAAAAGAAGCCGGGAGGGCCGTTATTTGAAAAAATTGCGAGTTGCTCCTCAAAAACCCATCTGGTAATAAGCGACATGTCCGTATTTAAAAACGTTGGTAAAAAACTGCCAATTACCCGCTGCATTGCCGGAGTCGGCAAATCAACAGTTTTTACGTTATTGCTGCTTTGTTCTGACATCGTGCACGCAAAGACGGTTTATGTGAACGGAGCGATCGCTAATCCTGGTCAAGGCACTTCTTGGGCGAGTGCTTATAAATACCTTCGCGATGCACTCGATAATTAATCTGCATCAGACGAGATCTTTGTGGCCAAAGGAACTTATTTCCCTGACGATGGACGATCCGGCCTTTTCGGAGATCGTGTACTTTCTTTCGAGTTAAATGGTCAAAAAATCTACGGTGGATTTGAAGGGAATGAATCCAGCTTAGCTCAGCGGAATATACAGGCGAACCCAACGAGCTTATCTGGAGCGATCTGGGATTTACCAGGAGAAGATGTTTATTGGTCTCTCCATGTGGTAGTGGTCAATATCAATTCAACTTTAGACGGTATCATTGTTGAAGACGGCCATGCAAGCGGAGCTGACTCCTGGAACTATCCTAATGTCACAAGCTACGATGAGGGAGGTGGATGCTATGTGAAAGCTGGAAAAACGATCACACTATCAAGCTGCGTCTTTCGTAATAATCGCGCCCTTTCATTCGGCGGAGCGATCATGGTTGAGGACAGTGTTGGCAAAGTAGTTGCTACGAATTGCATATTTGAAAACAATCGGATTCCCTTGGAATATGACATTACGACAACTATTCCTGCCGGTGGCGCGATCAAGGGCAATGTGCAGGCGACAAATTGCAGATTCATAGGAAACTCCGTCGAAGCAACCAACTCCATCGAAATCACGTCCTCTCTCGGCAGAGGCGGGGCCATTGCAGGAGATGTCACCGTTGAAAATTGCCATTTTGAGGGAAATATAGCGACGGCTCGTGGTGGAGCATCGGTTGCGTCCGGTGGGGCAATTGAAGGAAATGTGGTCGCCACGAATTGTAGTTTTCGTGCAAATCGTTCTGCCGCAGCACCCGTGACTGGCATTTCGTCAGGTGGCGGTATTTCAGGTGGATCTGTATCTGCCGCGAATTGTGCGTTCTCAGAAAACACCAGCGCCAGTGGCCTCATCAAACCAGATGGGTCAGGATCTGGCGGTGGCGGCGCAGTTTTTGTCAATGCTGGAAGATCGACGCTCATGAATTGTATTTTTGTGAGCATTTTTTAGTCTTGTGTCGAACTCATACTGGTTAAAGGCGTTTAGTAAGTTGCAATACGATTCAATCATAAAGCTCGAAGAGTATTTTTCAGCATCTTGTTTGTAAGCTGTATTTTTTATTATTATATCAAAGGAATAGCTAATTCAGGGAAACAACAAGTTAGACCAATGCCTGCACCGGCAGGATATTTTTATTTTAAAGTTACAGGAACAAATGGAATTGATAATAATTCGTTTTATGATTATGCTATGAAGCCTGCTTATCCTAATCCTTCAAAAGGT
>JANORE010000203.1:0-4966 GCA_031415155.1 Akkermansiaceae bacterium
ATTCAAACGAATGAACACCTGAGTGGCGCCGATGGTGCCACGGATGATCGCTTGGTTTGAACCAAACAGGTTAGTGCCGGAAGGAAACGCCACACCCGTGATGGTGGTGAGATTGGCGATAACTTGGCTATATACGGCTGCTCGGGCGGAGGTAGAGCCGACGATGTCAATCTCCAATGCGGAAGCGGAGTTGGTGTGTGCCGAAGTCGCAGCGAGCGCGAAGAGTGATACCTTAAGTTTCATAGTCATTATTTTAATTGGTTTTAAAAGACCGACACAGGGATAGGACCTACGTTGGCTGGGAACTTGTCAAACAAGATGCCGCAGTGGCATCTCGACAGGATTACTCAAGATTCGGGAGGACAGGAGAACCATCACTATCACGGAAGACTTGCATGATGGAGATCGGCTGCTGGCCACTTCCTGGATTAAGGGTCATATCGTCTCTGAGGTCGTTATAGAAGCTAAGTGCCAGTGCGGCATCGCCAACGCTGAAGCCAGCGAAGCCGTTGTTGAACTGATGGAGTAAGAACCACAAGCTATAGCTACCATTGGACAAGTTTGCTACGCTGTAAGGAACACCATTGTAGTTAAGTGCTACCGCATTGCCGGGGACTTGAGCGGGCCAGTCGGAAGCGCCGACGTAACCGATGATGGTTTGCGTGTTTCCCGGAGTACCATCGCCGAAGGTGGAGTTAAGCACGTTAGCAACAAAGCTGTTGGAAGTGAAACCGCCGTCAGAAGCGCCGCCGAGAGCCGTGACGCTGCCTGTGCCAGCCGATGAAGAAGTTGTAGGCGAATATTGACTAACTGCCGTTTGTGAAGTGGCTAATTCGGCAAATGTTCCCACGCGTGATCCAGAAAGTGCATCACGACCTGTGCCATAGACGGTTTTAGTCACATCAGCAGCATTCCCAGTCAAGAAAGACAATGGCACAGAACCATTCGCACCGTAAATGGCGCGACCCACTTGATTGGTGATGTTGGTGACTGCAGTATTACCATCCGAGTGTCTGAAGAACTGGAACGGGATGATCGAAACTTCATCCTCAGTCGCAAGAACCGGAGTTCTGAAGGCGGTGGTGGCTTGGAACACGTCTGAGTAGCCGATTTCCGCCGCGCTGTTCACGATGTTAAGACCGGAGAAAGCCACGTTCTGAGGAGCCGCAACCGTGCCGCCCGTGACGACGGATGTCGCGTAGAATGGGACGGTGACGGTCGCCCTGTTAGCCACTTGGTTCACACCTGCAGCAGAACCCGTGAAATTCAAACGAATGAACACCTGAGTGGCGCCGATGGTGCCACGGATGATCGCTTGGTTTGCATTCGTTGTGTTAGTGCCCGAAGGAATCGCTACACCGGTGACGGTGGTAAGATTGGCGATGACTTGGTTATAAACCGCAGTCCGGCCAGCGGTGGAACCGACGATGTCGAACTCTAAGGCGGAGGCGGAGCCAACGAATGCGGAAGTCGCAGCAAGTGCGAAGAGTGATGCTTTAAGTTTCATAGTATTAATTATAATTTTGGTTGTTAGAAGTGGGGAGAATTATTTAGCGGAACGGTTACGGCGAACGATGCCGAACATGCCAAGCACGCCGAGAAGAAGTGCGCTGGAAGGCTCAGGAATCGCAGCGACACCCCATGTGAGGTTACCGCCGCCGTCCAGATTGAGCGTGCCGATGAATTGGCCAGTTCCGAGAATGGCATTGCCAGTTCCTAAGCCGGAGGTGAGATCCGTGCCAGAAGCCGCAAGAACTTGGCTGGCGGTAAGTGGTGCCGCAGCCTCAGCATTGACTAAGCGCCAAATGTCCAAGGAACCTTCTTGGCCACCGACATTGCTGCCAGCACCGAAAACTCCGAGAATATTTTGAGTGATGCCAAATTGAGGGGTGCTGACAGGAGGCAAGAAATCCTCGAATGTAGCAAGGCTGGTACCGATGGTAATCAGTGCACCTGAGTCATTGCCGATATCAGTTCCGACAGCATTTGAGGCCGAACGGAAGGCGTTTACGTTAAGTCTCAACACGTTACGGAGTGAGCCATTAATACCAGTAGGAACTGTCGAGGAGGCTCCGTTTTGGTAAGCGGTGGTCGCCCGTGAAATGTAGCTGCTTCCTTGAAGTTCACCACCGACAAGGCCTGAGGTGCTCTGTTGCAAGCCGCCGACGACGCCCCAACGGACGCTGCCGCTGTCTGCCCAGGTTGCACCGAAAGCTTGAGCAAGCTCAGCACCGATGTTGCTGCTGGCGATGCCGGAATTGATGGTGGAAACGGAAACACCGGTGAGTGTGTTTTCACGGAAGGTCGCTGCAGCGCCCAAGTTGAAAACGAAGGTGTTTGGAAGGACGGCGTCACCTGCTGGGTTCAGCTGGTAGAAACCGATGAGTAGGTCACCGTTGTTGGTGGTCACCGCCATGGCAGGTGATGCGAGGATCGCTGCGCCTGCGACTGCAAGGAGCGAGGATTTGATGATATTTTTCATAGTATTTTTTTAGTTAGAAATGCTCATGAAAACAGGGTGGTGATGCAGCGTTTGGAGTGCTGAACCACTACCATGTCTCTAGGAGCACCCAAATGATGGTCAGAAAATCGAATTCGCCTACATTTCTGATGTGAACATTTCGTCACTTAATTTTTGCTGATTTCCAATGACTTAAGAATACGCATTGACGAAAAAAGCCGATGATCCATGTTCCACGACCATGATCGCACGACTGAGAGGCAAGGTAATTGAGGCATATCCGAACCGCCTCGTGGTGGATGTCCACGGAGTGGGCTATGAGGTTTTCATCCCACTCTCCACCTTTGATCGGTTACATGCAGCCGAGGGGCTGGAGGTGGACTTGAGGACGCATCTTCATTTTAGCCAGCTCGGTCAGAAATTATTCGGCTTTGCCAGTGAAGAAGAACGCGATGTTTTCCTGCTTCTGATCGACCGCGTCAGTGGTGTAGGCCCGACGATGGCGGTCTCCGTCTTGAGCGGGATGGATGTAAATCAATTCAAAAAATGCGTGGTCGCGGGTGATGTGGTGGGCCTCTCGAAACTCAAGGGCGTGGGTAAGAAAACTGCAGAACGCATCGTGCTGGAACTGAAGGACAAAGTCGGCGTGACCGAGACATGGCAAGATGCCGCCGCCGGCCAAGTGAGCGCGTCCGCCGCAGACGCAGAGCTGGCATTGATCGCTCTGGGCTACAAGCAAGTGGATGCGCGGAAAGCGGTGAGAAAAGTGCTCGATGCCGACATCTCCGCGCCGACGGAAGCCCTCATCCGTGGAGCGCTCCGGGCCTTGCAAGGATGAGCGACTGTGGCAGGCTGATTCTAAAAAAATGGATTTAGCCGCAAAAAAGCACAAATCACGCAAAAATCATCAGATCCTGACGTTCGATGGATTAAAAAATCTTCATCTACTTTTCGATCTAGGTTTATCGGCGCAATATCAAGCCGGCATTGTCCTTTTTTAGTAAAAATCTTCTGAAGGCTTGTCGAGGTGGCTGCAGGCGGTTAAACGCTCCGGCGACATGGCTAAGAAACCAGTAGTACTCATCATTCGTGACGGCTGGGGTGTAAATCCCGGGGGAAAAGAAACTGCAATCCAAGACGGAAACGCGACCTTGCTGGCGCAAACTCCGTTCCACGAAACGATGTTCGAGAAGTATCCAAAAGGGTTTGTCAGCGCCTCCGGCCTCGATGTGGGATTACCACCGGGTCAAATGGGAAATTCCGAAGTCGGCCACCTGAATCTAGGTGCCGGGCGGATCGTCTACCAAGATCTTACACGCATCAACAAGGCGATCGAAGAGGGAACTCTCGCGAAGAATCCGGTCTTCGTGGATGCCCTCGAAAAGGCGAAAAACAGCCGCCTGCATTTCATCGGCCTTGTTTCCGATGGCGGCGTCCACAGTCACCAAGATCAGCTCATCGCCATGGTGAAAATGGCGAAAGCAGCAGGCGTCAATGACATCCTCATCCATGCCATCACCGATGGCCGCGACACTTCACCCACGGGTGGCGAGGCTTATGTGGCAAAGGTCGAGGATGAGGCGGCCAAGTGCGGTGCTCGCGTGGCGACGGTGATCGGTCGCTACTTCGCGATGGATCGGGATCAACGCTGGGACCGGGTGAAGCTCGCTTGGGATGCCATCGTTCTTGGAAAAGGCGAGCGGCGTGAAGTGTTAGCCAGCGAGGCGATTGCGGATTACTACCGAAGCGATAAAACCGATGAATTCATGCCGCCGATGATTTTCATGGAGCCTGACACCCAGCGAATCCGCGATGGCGATGTGATCCTATTTTTCAATTTCCGGGCGGACCGTGCTCGCGAACTTTCCGAAGCATTTCTCTACCCGACATTCGATGGATTCGACCGCAAGGTCATGCCGAAGGTCCACTACTTCACGCTGACGCAATACGATGAGAAATACGATTGCCCGGAAATTTTCGCAGCGGAGAAGCTAGATATGGTGCTGGGCGAGGCGGTCTCTCAAGCTGGCCTGACCCAACTACGCATCGCCGAAACAGAAAAGTATCCTCATGTGAGTTACTTCTTCAACGGCGGAGAAGAAGTCGCCTATCAAGGCGAAGATCGCGTGGTGATTCCATCGCCCAAGGACGTGCCGACTTATGATTTCAAGCCAGAAATGAGTGCCCAAGAGGTGACGGAAACGGTCGTCGCCAAGCTCAAGGACTACGACATGGTGATCTTAAATTTCGCCAACCCAGACATGGTCGGCCACACTGGCGTGGTGGAAGCGGCAATCAAGGCGGTGGAGACGATCGATGCAGATGTCAAAGCGGTCGTGGAAGAAACTCTCCGTCTTGGCGGGAAACTTCTCATCACGGCGGATCATGGAAACTGCGAGTATATGCGGAACCCGGATGGCTCGCCGAACACCGCCCACACCACGAATCTCGTCCACCTATTTTACGTCGCTGCGGATGCCGCTGGCTACACCGTGAAGGACGGCA
>JANORE010000204.1:0-2006 GCA_031415155.1 Akkermansiaceae bacterium
GGCTGACGGAACCCTGCACGCCGGAAATGAGATTTTCGTATACTGAAAGATATGGAAAAATCATCCGCCCCTGTGGAACGAAGGCAACCCCTTGAGCCACGCGGCGGAATGAGGGCTGGCCAGTGATTTCCTTATCGTTCAAAGTAATTTTCCCTGAGCGGGTTGGAATCATGCCAATCAAGGCACGGAATAGCGTGCTCTTGCCCATCCCATTGCGACCGATGATGCCAAGAATCTCGCCTTGCGGCGCCGTGAATGACATATCTGAAATTACGACGCTTTGGCCGTAGCAAACTTGAAGATTGGTGACTGATATCATAATGTTAGTGGCCAATGTAAACTTCGATAACCTTGGGATCGCTGCTGACCTTTTCCATCGATCCTTCAGACAAAATTTTGCCCAAGTGCATCACGGTGACACGGTCCGCAATTTCGCGGACGAATTCCATATCATGCTCGATGACAATGACTGAACGATCTTTCGAAATTTGCCGAATCAGGGTGGCCGTCTGAGTGCGCTCCCGGACACTCATGCCAGCGACGGGTTCATCCAGCATGATGATTTCTGGATCTTGCATCAGAAGCATCCCAATTTCTAACCACTGCTTCTGACCGTGACTGAGAATGCCTGCTTCTGTATCAAGCCGATCTAATAGACCGATCTGCGCTGCGACATCTTCACATTGCTTCTTAATTGAGGCAGTGCGGCGGAACATGAGGCATCCAATGACTCCCCGCCCCGTGGGATGGGATAGTTCGAGGTTTTCGAATACGGTGAGATTCTCATAGATCGAAGGATTTTGGAATTTCCTGCCAATCCCTGCACGGACGATGCGATACTCGCGGCTACCACGGAGTTCCTTTCCTTTGAACTTGATCGAGCCTGAAGTGGCGAGAGTCTTGCCACAGATCAAATCGAGAACCGTGGTCTTGCCCGCGCCATTCGGGCCAATGATCACGTGCACATGGTTTTGAGCGAGATAAAAGTTGAATCCATCAACTGCTTTGAATCCGTCAAACGAGACCCCAAGATCTTCCACTTCCAGGACATTTTTACGGTTATTGCTCATCGGAGATAGGAGTTGGTTTTTTTGAAGGTGACGGGGTTATGGTTGGCTTTTTGAAGCGAGCAATAAGTGCCAAATAGTTTTCCTTACGGGTTGGAATCTTCTCAAGTAAACCTGCTAGACCATTCGGGAAGAACATCACAACGGAGATGAAGGTACCGCCCATCAGATAGAGCCAAAGATCCGGGTAGGCCTCGGAAAAAGACGTCTTTCCCAAATTAACAATCAGACATCCCAGAATCGCCCCGAGGACGGAGAGCCTTCCACCTACTGCCGTGAAAATGACCATTTCAATGGAAGGAATAATTCCAATGATGGAGGGTGACATGAAGCCTACTTGAAGGACAAAAAGCGCCCCGCCGAGACCACTGATCATCGCGGCGAAGGAGAATATGAATGCTCGAATCATCGCGACATCATAGCCAGAGAAACGCACTCGATCCTCGCGATCCCGAATGGCGACTAACACCCGTCCGAGGCGAGTATTGATGATATACTTTGCTCCGATGGCCACGGTGAAGAGCAAGACAACGCAGAGGAAATAGAGTATGTATTGTGCATTTTCACTGCGGATGTCCCAGCCACATAAAGTCCGTAGGTCAGTGATGCCATTTCTTCCTCCCGTGAAGCCCTGATTACCATCGATTCCTAATGAAAAGATGAGAGCGATGGATTGGGTAATGATGGCAAAGTAAACGCCACCTACCCGGCGCCTAAACATTGCCCAGCCGATGATAAATGCGATCGCTGCGGGAACCACAAAGATGGCAAAAATGGTGAAGGGTAGGCTTTTGAATGGCTCCCAAAAAAGAGGTAGCTTCGTGAGTTGATTCCAGTCCATGAAATCAGGAATCCCTGGAGTGGACTGAATGGCCGTGGTCACCGGATCTGAGGCCTCGAGCTTGAGAAACATGGCCATGCAATAGCCTCCTAGACCAA
>JANORE010000205.1:0-7479 GCA_031415155.1 Akkermansiaceae bacterium
CGGTAATGATCAATTCCACCGATGGACGATCTTATAGGGGCATCAAAGCGAATGGCTATGGAATCTATGATTTTCGCCTCCCGCCTGCCGGAGCTAAAATCTCCTTCATCGGCTATGGCACACCAATTGGCATTGCGAGGATGACGACTCGATAGGTCATCTTGGCCGCTTAAGAACTTAATTTGAAATCGTTTTTAGGGACTCCACCCTGGAGTGATTCTCGTCATAAAAAGCGCGCGCGGCGGTAACTCTCCATTCAATTTTCTTGAGAGAGATACCGCGCGCACGCACTTCTGGATAAGTCACCTTTTCTCCGCATCCACTTTTGCCTTGGCAGCTTCTGCTTCCGCATCTGCTTTCTTTTTGTCCGCATCAAGCTGTGCCTGTATCGAATCCTTGTTGGCTTCAATTCTTGCCTTGTCGATGGTGGCATTTACATCGGTTTGCCTTGTCGCATCCTGAGCTGCAGCGTTTACATCGGCCTTGCGTATGTCGATCGCTTCCTTAGTGGCCGCCTTGGTTTCGTCGATTGCGACCTTCTGTTTGTCGCAACCGATCGTAACTAAAGGAACGAATGCCATGATCATATAACTCTTAATTTTCATAATGTTTATTTAAGCGAATGAATCAATCCAGTTCAAGAAGAGCACTGCTGACAGAACTCCTTCACGGCTTTTTCGACTGCTTCGCGGGTTTCTCCCGTACGTTTTTGAATACGGCCAAGTAGTTCTTCCTGATTTCCCTCTAGGTATTGAAGATCGTCATCGGTAAGCTTGGCCCATTTTTGTTTCAGTTTACCTTTTGTGATATTCCAGTCTCCTTTTATTTCGAGTGCGTTCATGATCGTATATGTTTATCTATTTTATTTTCGTTTGACGTCGGTATGGCGGCAAACAGTTTTCCGCGCGGTGCGGATCTGCCAATATTTAGGCCATCATGATCATTTTTTCTATGGGGTGAAACCCTCACTATTTCTAGTTCCCACGTTTCGCTAGCCACCAAAGCAGCGCGGGTATTAGCAAGCTGAGCGCAAATGCGAGACTTGGCATCTCACGACCCGTTTTACCAATCGCCGCAAAGAGAAACCCCATGGGCAAACTGCCGCAGGCGAGCGAGCCGACAAAGCGCCCGAACGGCATCCGAACCAGCCCTGCCGTGCATGAAATCACTTCCGGCAAAATGGGTAAGGCTCGCGATAATGCCACCACCCAGCCACCGCCTTTTTCGAAAAGTCGTTTGCCTTTTTCATAGTCCTTTTCACCCAGCCATCGCCTCGCAAATCGTTCATCGAAAAGTCGGCCGATGCCATATCCTACCAAACCCGCGAGGATCAATCCGGCACTAGAAATCAGTCCGCCAATCACTACTCCATAAATCAATCCCAGCGCAGAAATCACAATCGTTCCAGGCACGGGTAAAACAACATCACCGACTAACAGAAGTAGTCCCGCCACCCAAGCCCATGGACCCGATTTTTGGAGCCATCGCACGCTGCCGTCGAAGGTGAATTGTTCTTCCCAGCCACCGCCCCAAATCGCCCAAGTTCCCAAGACCATGGCAGCGAGGATCAAAAACCAAAGTGCCAGCCTCATGATTTCATCAATCGAAGATCACGCGTAACCCAACCAAGGGCCAAGCCATTTTTCCGCTTCCTCCGTCGTCATGCCTTTGCGCCGAGCATAATCATGCACTTGATCTTTTTGTAATTCTGAAATCGCGAAGTAATGGCTGTCTGGATGTGAGAAGTAGAGTCCGCAAACCGCCGCGCCAGGATGCATCGCGCAGCTTTCCGTCAGCGTGACACCTGTCGCATCTGAGGCCGCCAGCAGGTCAAATAACAACGGTTTTTCCGTGTGATCTGGCTGGGCTGGGTAACCGGGTGCGGGGCGGATTCCTTGATAATTCTCATGGATGAGTTGGTCATGAGTGAGTTCTTCTTCTGTTTCATAGCCCCACTCGACACGAGCCTTGTGGTGGAGAAATTCCGCGAATGCCTCGGCAAAACGGTCGGCGATTGCCTTCACCATGATCGAGCCATAAGGATCGATTTGTTGGTCTAACTCTTCCGCAAATTCATGCGCCCCGTGGATACCAACGACGAAGCCTCCGATGTAGTCTGCTGTGGCGGCGGTTTCCAACTGCCCTGCCCCTTCGGCCACAAACTTCCAATCTACCAGCCCGGACACCACAGGATTCCGCAAAACATACCTGCGTTGATTTTCATAATCATCCCCATCCCTAACAATGTGATCGTATGACTCCTTCTGCCAGAACGGTCCATTTCTTCCGAGTCGCTTGTTAGCCTCGTTCGCGCTATGACGTTTGATGGAGTGAAGAATCTCGGACAAATCATGCCCATCCTTGGGAGAAATGATTAGATGCACATGGTTTGGCATCACACACCACGCGCCAAGATCATAACGATCTCCGGCAAAATGCAGAATGCTATCGGCCACGATCTTGGCAATGTGAGCATCCTTCATCCATGCCTCTCCCTGACCTTCGTCGAGCACCGTCTCGATCCGATTGCGATAAAGCGATCCCAGTTCTTTGCCGAGCAATTCGACTTTCTCGACATCACCGGATTGTTTCGCTTCCGCCAGTTGTTGGGTGAGGAGTTCCTTTTCACGTCGGTAGTTTTGAAGCACGGAATCCGGAAACGAATCAGCTAGGCGAAAGGTCACTGCATAGGTGGCTCCCTCACGATACCAATGCGGGAGAGAACCCCAGGTTTGTTTGTCAGTGAGCGTCTTTTCTTTGTCAGGTGAGGGAGGGGATTTTAGTTGAGCTGGGCGGTTGGAAACCGCCGCTACGGGAGCCACCCAATCTGCCAGAGCGACGTTAGGTTTTCCTGAGTCCTTCTTGAGCTGCTGGCGGAGACTGTGGAAGCGCATCCTCTCGGTGGTGCGGGATTCATCGGTCCAGACGATGATGTCATCGCCATCGGAATTTGCCGGAAAAAATCCATAAATCCCCTCTGCGTGGCAGCGGTCCTCGGCGATGATGCGATCCACCCATTCGAGTGCATCTTGATAGAGCTTCGCCGCTTCTGCCGCGCCGCCTTCGTTTTTGGTTTTGAGTGTCTCGGTTTCCCGATCCCACACCCCGCGTAACTCCCACGCATGGAAAAATGGCGTCCAGTCGATGAACTTCGCCAGCTCACGCAACGACGGCTTGGTAATCGTGCGTGTGCCAGTAAATGCAGGAACAGGCGGCGTGTAGTTTTCCCAGTCGATCTTCGGACCCGCCGCGCGCGCTTGTTCGAGTGTGAGAGTTTCTTTCTTCGGACCGCCGAGGAAATTATCGCGAAGTTTTTGCTGTTTCTCACGATTTTCCAGGGCGAAGCCTTCGCGCTGTTCTTTAGACAGAAGCGACGTGGTCACTGGAACGGAGCGTGAAGCGTCTAACACATGAACGACTGGGCCGGAGTAATGCTGGGCTATTTTAATCGCGGTGTGCGCGGCAGAAGTCGTGGCACCACCGACAAGCAGCGGGACTTTAAATCCTCGTTTTTCCATTTCCTTAGCCACGTGGACCATTTCATCCAGTGATGGCGTGATCAACCCCGACAAGCCGATGACATCCGCGCCGAGCTCAATCGCCTTGGCCAGAATCTTATCGCACGACACCATCACGCCCATGTCGGTCACCTCGAAGCCGTTACAAGAAAGAACCACGCCGACGATATTTTTCCCGATGTCATGGACGTCGCCCTTCACGGTGGCGATCAGAAAGCGCCCGGCAGAGCGACCACGTTCAGCGAGCTTCAGGGCCTCGTCATCGGTGAGAGCGGGGTTTTCCGCCATCAACTCAGCGATGTCTGCCGCGAGAAATTCCGCTTTATCTGCCTCCATGTAAGGGAAAAGCCAAGCCACGGCCTTCTTCATCACGCGGGCAGACTTGACCACTTGCGGCAGGAACATTTTCCCCGCGCCGAAGAGGTCGCCGACGACGCCCATGCCATCCATCAGTGGGCCCTCGATGACTTTCAGCGGCCGCACGTATTTCACCCGCGCCTCCTCGGTGTCTTCGTCGATGTATTTGTCGATGCCACGAAGCAGTGCATGCTCTAGGCGTTTTTCGACGGACTCATCACGCCAAGCGAGATCCTCCTCGATCTTTTTCCCGCCGACACCTTTAAAGCTTTCAGCTAAATCAAGCAGGCGCTCCGTGGAATCCGCCCGGCGATTGAGCAGCACATCTTCGACACAAGTGAGAAGCTCGTCTGGGATTTCATCATAGAGTTCGAGCATCCCCGCATTGACGATGCCCATGTCCATCCCGGCGCGTCCTGCGTGATAGAGAAAGGCGGAGTGCATCGCCTCGCGGACTTTATTATTTCCACGAAATGAAAATGAGATGTTAGAAACTCCACCGGATATTTTCGCGCCGGGCAGGTTTTCTTTGATCCAGCGTGTGGCATTGATGAAATCGAGCGCGTAGTTGTTATGTTCCTCGATTCCAGTCGCGACGGTTAAAATATTCGGGTCGAAAATGATGTCGTCTTGATTGAAGCCGACTTCATCGACGAGGACCCGGTAAGCTCGCTCACAGATCCGGATTTTCTCGTCGTAGGTCGCAGCCTGACCATTTTCATCGAAGGCCATCACCACGACCGCCGCGCCGTAACGCATGATGTGACGGGCTTGTTTCTTGAAATTTTCCTCGCCCTCTTTGAGTGAAATGGAGTTCACAATCCCCTTCCCTTGCAAGTATTTCAGGCCTTCCTCTTGGTTCTCCCACTTCGACGAATCCACCATGATCGGCACTTTCGCCACGTCTGGCTCGCCTTGTAGAAGCTGGAGAAAGCGGCTCATCATCGCCTTGCCCTCGATGAGTCCGTCGTCGAAGCAAATGTCGATCACGTTCGCTCCGTTCGCGACTTGTTGGCGCACGACTTCCACGGCAGCCTCGAGATTTCCCTCACGGACAAGCTTCGCAAACTGGGGTGAGCCGGCGACGTTTGCACGCTCGCCGATCATGAGGAAACGCTTGTCAGGAGTATGGTTGTAAGCCTCCGTGCCGGAAAGACGAAGGGCGTGTGGGATGGTTTTCATGATGGATTAAAGCGAAACGCGGAGAACGGAGAGGACACGGAGGAAGAGGCAGAGAGTTTATTGGGGAAAATTGATGACATGCCGTTTGATGCCCTCGCGGAGGAGGATGACATTGAAGTTGATGAGTAGTCCCAGTTTTTTCTGAGAGAGACGCATGTAGGTGTGGAGCTGGGCCTCGTGGATTGGAATGATTGCGGCTACGGTTTTGATTTCAACGACGACGCACTCGTCTACCAAAAGATCAATTCGATAAGCATCCTCATCCAAGATTTCTCCTTTGTAAAAAACCTTTGTCTGGACCTGTCGCTGCGATGGAATTCCTCTTCGCGAAAGCTCTCTTTGCAAGGCAGCTTCATAGACACGCTCCAACAATCCTGGCCCGAATTCACGATGAACATCCATTGCTGCATCTACGATGATCCCAGATAGTCGATTCAGCTCATCTTTTGTTTTCATGATTTCAAAAACCTCTGCGTCTTCCTCCGCGTTCTCCCCGTTCTCTGCGTTTCGCTTCACCCGATCATCGGCACTTCTCGTGGAGCGTATTTCGCCACAGCTTGGGCGATCGCGGCGACGTGCTCAGGAGTATTTCCACAGCACCCCCCCGCCAGATTGAGCAGACCTGCTTTCGCGAATTCTGCCATATAATCATACATGTGTTTCGGCTCCAAATCGAATCCCGTGGGTGCAAGTGGATTGGGCAAGCCCGCATTCGGGTAGCAAGAAATATGAGCGGCAGCACAAGCGGAGAGTTCTTCTAAATGAGGCAGCATGAGATCTGGCCCGAGTGAACAATTCAGACCGATGGCGAGTGGCTTGACGTGCGCGAAGGCATTCCAGAGTGCTTCGACTTTTTGCGCGGATATCATCGTTTCACCACCTAGACCGACCGCCGCTGAAATGATGATGGGCAAGCGATTTCCATCTTCTTCAAAAACTTCTTGGATGCCGACCACCGCAGCTTTGGCATTGAGCGAATCGAAAATCGTCTCGACCATGAGGATGTCGCAGCCACCCGCGATGAGGCCGCGAATTTGGTGTTTATAGGCCGCGAGAACTTGGTCGAAGGTGACGACGCGGAAGCCGGGATCGTTTGCATCCGGCGAGTTGGTGAGAGAAACCGTGAGCGGGCCGATGGCTCCGGCGACGTAGCGTTTGATGCCGGTATCGGTGCCGATATCGTCCGCCCATTTCCGGCAGAGCCGTGATGACTCCACATTCATTTCCCACGCAAGATCGTTGAGGAAATGATTTTCTAGAATTTTTTGGAAAAACTCGGGATCTTTGCGGCCACCTTTTTCACGCGGATCTTCGACGAAGAATTCGCTCTGCGCGATGCCAGTCGCAGAGAACGTATTCGTCTCACAAATGTCCGAACCCGCTTCGTAAAAACGCTTGTGAATGTCGGCAATCGTATCCGGCTGCGTGATGGAAAGAATGTCGCCGTTGTTCAGCAGATCTTTCTCATTGTCAGCGAATCTCGATCCACGGGCGGCTTCTTCACTCAGGCCATAACTGCGGATGGTGGTCCCCATCGCCCCGTCGAGAACAAGGATTTTATCACGAAGAGCGCGTTGAATTTCTTGAGTAAGATCGGCCTGCTGCATGAAGCAACGCTAGTTCCAGACAACCCGATTTCAAGAATCAAATCTACGTATCTCGATATGATGATATGACGCTGATTTCAGCTCAATTCAGAGAAGCCCAGCTTGATCGAAGACGGTTCTCAGAGCCTGAGTGGTCCCGCTGCGTAGGCTGGAAATTGAGAGTTACAATCATCACGACTGCCTGTTTTCAATTTACCGGGCAGGGTGTTCGAGAGCTTACGATTTGGCGTTGCGGTAAAAACGGTGCAACTAGAGAAGACTCGAAATCAAAAATTTCCGAAAAATCTTCATGCTTGTCGGAATCCTGTTTGCCAAACACTTGCTCTTCAATGAGCTGAAAGACCATGTCGCCCACATCTTGGCATTTCCGCACGCTCCATTCCATCATCAATGTCGAGGCCATCGGACCGAATTGTTCGAGGGCGAAATCTCGATAGCCTTCGAGTAATTCTGGACCGCTGACGTGACGCGCCTGTCCCCCAATCGACTCAGCAATGCGTTTCAGCGTGAAATCCAAGGCATCTTTGAGGAAAAAATAAGCGTGCGGGTCAAAACGCTTGTCGCGTTTTAAGATCGAAACGACAGATTGCTCGAATTGCATTGCTTGCATGAGCGGACATCGTGCGGGAATGACGAGTAACTGTCAAAGCGCTTTCCCTACTTGCCCGCAGGAAATCTCGAAATTTTTCTTTTTCGGGTTGCCAGCTGGAAAAGTTGTCTCTAGTTTCCGTCTTCCACGATTTTTAACCTCATTCAGAGATGTCCAAGCACAATAGCCTCAAGTCCAATGCCACCGTCGGTGGCAAGCGTTCCGT
>JANORE010000206.1:0-17088 GCA_031415155.1 Akkermansiaceae bacterium
GCCGCCGTCAGTAGCGATCAAGATGAGCTTCTGTACTCCCGAAAGATCGAGGTCAATCGCCACCGGAGAATGGCCGCTTTTCAGCAAGGCACTACGCCAAATTTCCCGAGTATCGGCCATGACGATGAATTCGACACTGCCCTTCCCGGCGACATCATCCGCGATGCCGACTTGCGCTCGGAAGCGTTCTCCATTTCCTCCGAGATCTACGCGTAAACGGCTGTGAGCGTGAGTGCCCACGCCATTTTCAAAAAAATTCCCGCCGATCCTGATTGGCTGGTTGGTGATGCTACGGTTTGCTTTCGCATCGCTCCAGCCGCTAGCCATCTGGCCGAGATCCAGTGATGAGAGCCAGACTGTATTCGCTAAGGCTGAGTGAGAAAAAATAATCATTGTTGCCGCGCACACCGTGCTGCGTTGGAGGAATTGAAGAGACGTCAGCTTCATAAGAGAATCGTAGATCGGATGAGGTGTGGCAGTATCATGAGTAGGGATGGGCGACGGTGTAAGCACGCCCCCCAAAGCGACCGAATTTAGTTGGGCAGGGGAAAATTCACCACTGCAAGAAGGAGTGTCGCAGAGCGCAGAGACCTGACATTTAATTTTGAAAAAACTTCTCCGCGATGTGGTCACTGCAAATGGCAGATCGCAGATGGAAAATTATTCCAAAGGACTAACGCGCTTCTGCGATTGCGAAGTTGTCTAACAGAAGATGATGACCATGGTCGCACAAGCTGTCGAGTGAGAGAGAGAGTTCTTTCCCTGTGAGGTCGAGATTGGTCCGGGCCACGCCATGGCTCGCGGGTAACAGGAGATTCTGAGGCAGAGTGAGCCTGATGGTAAAATGCTGCCAACCGCCTTTTGTAAGTGTGGCCGATGCGTTGGATGCTTCGTATTGGATCATCCCCGGACTTCCGCCAGCGACAAAGCGCAAGGCTCCGCGCAATCCGAGTGTCTCATGGGTTCTCTCACCGCCGCCAGCCACCTTCGTGTTCGCAACAGCAGGATCTTCCATCACATACGCCCAGCCAGAAACGATCACAACGAGTCCCGATTTAGCTAACAGAGGACTCCCATCAGCTCGGCGGAGTCGTTGAGTCAGGTATGCGAAGTTCGAGAGTCGTGCGACATTACGACCGGATTTCGGCAGCACTTCACCTTCAGAAACTCTGCTAATTTCCGCGACGTCGGCATTTTCTGTGACGAAGTAATCCTGCCAATCAACGAGGGCGCGATTGGTGGGTTCCGAGAGAAAGGTGAGATCGGTGGCTTCGAAGTCGGGATTGAGTAAAACTAGCTCTGGAATTTTAGCGACCGATAACTTCTCGCGAGTCGCCCAGTAGAGCAAGCCGCCTGTTAGGGCGATGGCGATGATGAGCCCACGCATCCACCAATTCGGGCGATTCCCGGGCAAGGCGACTGCGGTGCTCAGAAAATCAGTCCCACTTTTACCAAAGCGCACCGTTTGGTTGCGTTGCACCTCGAGGCCTGGCCCGTCATAGCCGTTTCTGAAAGTCACTTTACGAGTGTCAGTCCACTCGATTTCTTGAGGTAGCAATTCGTCCTGCATCGCGGCGTCGAAGCGCAAAACCTCAGCACAATACTTTTTGGCCGCCGGGTCGTTGCGCAAGCGCTCGGTCAACTGTAGAGCGTCTTGGGGTTCGATGCGTTGGTCGATCCATGCTTCCACCCATGCTTTCAGTTCTGGATCCGGTTCCGACATATCAAGATTGTTCCTCATTTCCACCCATCCGCCGGGACACGCACTCTCGCAGTGATGTCCTGAGCCGTTCGAGTTTTTTGTAGAGAGCGTCCGGCGACTTGCCTTGGCTTCGTGCGACTTCATCTAACCGAACGGGCGCATCTGCTGCGTAGCGCAGTCCAAGAAGCTGACGTTGTTCGTCATCCAGCCGCGACATGCATGTCCGCAGCGCGAGCACACGATCCGCAGAAGAAGTGTCAGATTGCTCTTGTTCCGCGACTTCATCCGCCAGCGAGAGGGCCACATCAGGTGGGAGAAATTGCACCCGAGATTTACTCAGCTTTCTCGATGTTGCTAGCCCGATGAGCCTCGCAGTGGCCAGACAATGGCCGAGAAATGCACGCTGTCCCTCGCCCATCGGCCCCTTTTTCCATGCGATCAACGCCACCTCTTGGATGCAGTCTTCGACGTCGCTCCTATTGGAAATCAGGCTCGAAAGATACGCCCGAATGGAAATCCGACACGCGGCCCAATGAGCGTTAAATTCCGATGATTCAACGAGGCCGGGCGAAGCAATATTCTGTTCTGAACTCGAATCTGGCGACTTCAACGGATTGATCGCTCCGAGGTCGATAATGTTTATAGGCATTCGAAATGGATTGATCAAAATCTTGCGGAAGTGCCTTCGGGTGTCAAAATGGAAATTAATGATGATGCCAGCCCAGAACGGTTCGGTCTGATGCTGGCTGCATTTGAGTCGTGGTCCTCAAATCGCCTTTATTTTCATTGAATATGAGGATTTGACGCAGCTCTTTCGTTTCAATTCCGGGGTTTGCGGATGCGCGATTCTAACATGCGCCGGGTCTCCATTTCACACCAGCGATGTCACGAAATGGAGGGCCAGACCCAAGAGACCTCCCACCAGTGTTCCATTGAGACGGACGAATTGGAGATCCCGTCCGACCTCCAGCTCGAGTTTGTTCGCCAATTGTTCACCGTCCCAGCGAGCAACGGTTTCCTCGATCATTCTAGCAAATTGCGGGGCATTTCCCGAAATAATATCAAGCGCGGCCGTGCGCAGTCCGCTGTTGAATTTTTCCCGGATCGGCTCGTCGTCTTTCATTTGTCCTGCCGCCCGCCGCAGGCCGTGGGCGATTTGCTGGCGGATCTGACCATCCGGACGTGAAGCGTCTTCTTCGATGGCACTCTTGATCTCAGTCCAGATACGTGCCGCGTAGGAAGAGACGTTTGGATTCGCCAGAAACTCGTTCTTGATCTCTTCGCCACGTGCCAACATTTCGGGCGATTCCTTCAAGTCCTCCGCGAGGCGCGTCATTCTTTCCCGGATCCGCGTGCGGATTTCATGGGTCGGATTTTCCTGCACTTCGGAAATGGTCCGCAGGATTCGCTTCATGGCCTCCTCGGCGATCAGTCCCGCCAATTTGTCCTTCACCGTCCCCATGGGTAAGGAAATGGGAATACGCGGCATGGAAAACGAATCAGGAATCGGGATTTCCTTACGAATCATACTCGTCAGCATGTCGCTATTATCGCTCAAGCTTTCACGGCCAAGCGTGAGCAGATCATCGACGATGCGCTCGTGCTTGTCACCGGAAGTAAGCAGCTCGAGCAGTTTTCCAGCCACAGGCGCGATGGAAACATGACGCAGTCGGTCAATGAACTGGGTCTCAAGGAAGCGGCTGATATCCTCGTCGTCCAGAGCGTGGAGAAGCCGGGGCAGATATTCCGTCGCACGGGCGGCGATGACATCTGCCTTGGTCTCGATCCATTCCGCCCCCTTCGCGCTCAGATCGATCTGGCTCAACTCTCGCTCGACCACCTCGCGGCTGAGGAAATTACTGACCACGAAGTTCGAGAGTGAGCTGGCGATGCGATCCTTCCCGCGAGGTAGAATGCGAGTGTGGGGAATAGGAAGTCCGAGTGGATGCCGAAATAACGCAGTCACGGCGAACCAATCTGCCAGTCCACCCACGACCGCAGCTTCCGAAAAAGACCGCAGATAATCCACCCACACGGCATCCGGTAAAAATAAGGTGACGATTAAGAGCAAGAACGCGGCCGCCACGGCTGCGGACGCGATTCGCTGCATCTTGCGGAGTGCTTTTGCTTTATCGGGTGGCATGGCTAATCGAGACCGTAAACATGGAACTCATTTGTCAGGAAGGATTTTTCATACCGTGGTGCTCTTATTTCAATCAAACGGTTGCGGCAGGAATACTGCATGGCAGACGGCTTTCGTAGATAGCCACAGGATTTCCTGATTTTCTGTTTTTTTAATAAAAATGCATTCACTGGCACGCTTCATGGATTTTGCAGTCATTCGTTTCGCGATGCCGTGCCATGACTGGCATTGTCCCGGTGTTTGCCCAGATCTAGCGACGAAAGGTGTGGTAAAAAACCTCAAGGCCCGGACCTAGACGAATTTCTTCACCCAATCTCTGAGATTCTCATTGAATCATCGATTGAACCGTGCATGTTTTCGCTGTTACAAATAACGGGGGCGTTCTGGTTTCGACGGGATGTTTGACGCGTTAGTTGCACGTAGAGGTTGATCGGTTGGCCTCTTTAAAAAGCCGCTCAAAACAAATAAATGCAGACTCTAACGAGCTCGCACTGGCCGCTTAATTGACGACCACGTCTGAACCCCGACACCTGCTGAGGGGGAAGGCGAACACCTAGCAGGCTGGAAAAAGAGTCGGGTAGCCGGGCACTTTTTCGAGATTAAACAGGCTTCTAGGACGAACAACGCTGCATGAGGGCCCAGCTCGTCCGAAACTTTAGACATCATGCTAAACGTGTAGATGCTAATGTTGACGGCGTTTCGGACAGGGGTTCGACTCCCCTCGCCTCCACCATTTGACCCTCAGTGAGTTACATCGCTGAGGGTCTCCTTTTGTCTCTCTGCTTATTAGCGCCGGTTTACAGACCGGGAGAATCGCCTCGCGTTGTTATGCCTTGAGACACTTCGCGATCAGCTCCTTCGAGGCGGCGCAATCCACTTTGATATGATGAGAATTCTTGGCAGTTGTGTCATCCCTCCTGCACTTTCGGCTGGGTTTCCTCCAGCGTGTGGAAGAGCCCGTCGATGATGTTGGGTTTGCCTACAAAGAGTTCATCCGGACCGCCGGTGTGGATGCTGCTGAAGGGGGCCTCGTAGAGGGCACTGGGTTCCATGAAGCCACGGGCGGTGAGTTGGTCGATGACGAGCTCGACGAAGCGCATTTGTTGGGCGTTGAGGGTGCGGTCTTCGAGGAAGGTGGAGAAGGCTGCCTTGGCGGCGCTGCGGTCCATGCCGACGATGCGGCGGACGAGGTGCGCCAGAGTGGGGACTTCGTGGAGGTGGAGCATGCTGGTGAGCAGGCGCTGGCCTTCGTCCTCACCGATGCTGAGGAGCGTGGTCTCCAAGGACTGGAGGTCGGTGGGGGTTAGCGACTGGTTGTTGCGGAGGCGTTGGATTGCGATCTCGTTCTGGTGGCTGCGGAGGTAGTCCTCGACCTTTTTCGCGTATTGGCTGCCGGTCATTTTTGGCATGTAAACGGAAGCATCTTCGCGGACACCGGTGATCTCGTCCTCAAAGTGGGTGTAAACGATCTTGCGCTTGGACTTGTCAATGAACTGGACGAGGCCGCGCAGGCGGAGGCGGAGGTCTTCGAGAGTAGCCAGGTCCATGCCCTCCCAGAACTCGGTGGTCTGGATGGCGCGGAGCGTTTCGAGTTGCTGTTTGACGGCGGGGATGGCGTCTTTTTCTTCAAGGCAAGAGGCGATCTCAATGACTTTCTTGCAGGTGGTTTCGAAGGTTTTGGCGTCTTTCTCGAACAGGGCGATCTGCATCCGCAGGGCGCTAAGGTCGAAGAAGCGGGCCTCGATCCCGTCGGTTTCGATCTGGCTCGGCAATCCGGCGACTTGAAACTCGATGTCGTGAATGTCGAAATCCGTTAGCGATTCCCATGAGGCCGCATTCTTGAATTTTTCGACATGCTGGAGGCGGGCACGCACCATGAAGTTGTCGGGGTTCATGCCGCTGACTTCCCCGTGCAACATACTTGCAAGGGTGCTGCGGAGTTCGCCGGAGGGTTCCAACTCGGGAGTCCTCTGGACGGCGGCGAGCAACTGGACGCGGCTCTTGAAAAGACGGGTGCCGAGCGCCTCGCCGCCGCTGCCCTCGATGCCGTCGGGGTTCTCGCGGAAGAAGTCGAAGTTGAAACAGAAGTCGAAGATCCGGAAGTGCTCCTTGTCCTGATCCGGGCCGAAGAGGTTTTTGCAGAGGCGCGTGCCGCGGCCGATCATCTGCCAGAATTTGATCTTGGAATAGACGGGCTTGAAGAAGACCAGATTGACGATCTCCGGCACGTCGATGCCGGTATCCAGCATGTCCACGGAAATGGCGATGTGCGGGGCCTTGTCCTTCTGGGAAAAATCATCAATGAGGCTCTGCGGAAGTTTCACTTGGTGATCAATGACGCGGGCGAAATGTCCGGCGTAGTGCGGGTAGTGAAAATCGAAGCGCTCCGCGATAAATTCCGCATGGTCGTGATTGCGGGCGAAGATGATGGTCTTGCCGAGTCGGTCGCCACCCTCGACCTTGAGACCTTCCTTCATCAGGTGCTGGAGCATTTTGTCCACCGTGTCGGTGTTGAACAGCCAGCTGTTGATCGCGGAGGCTTGCACGGTGTCGGGTGCGCCGCTGTTGCCGTTGTTGTCTCCCCAGTCGAGGGACTCCCATTCCGCCTTCTCCGCATCACTGAGATCATCGTAGTGGATGCCATCGCGGGGGAATTTGAGATCCACCTGCCGGACTTGTGGCGGCACCAAATAACCATCGCTAACGGCCCGCTCCAGCTCGTAGGCATCGGTCGGGACGCCTTCTTCGAGATCGAAGAGTTCGTAGGTGTTCTTGTCCACCTGCTCGCGTGGGGTGGCGGTGAGACCGACGAGCAAGCAGTCGAAGTAGCGGAAAATCTCGCGGTAGCGCTGGTAAACCGAGCGGTGCGCCTCATCGATGATGATCAGATCGAAGTGGCTGACTCCGAAGCGTGCGGTGCCACCGTCCGTCACATCGATGAGACCCATCATGGTGGGGTAAGTGCAGACATAGACGCGGCCCTCGGTGTTCTTTTCCGTGACCAGATTCACCGGGCTGGAATCCGGGAGGTGGGCCTTGAAGGCATTACCCGCCTGGTTGACCAGAGAGACGCGGTCGGCGAGGAAAAGGACGCGCTTGGCCCAGTTGGCGCGCTGAAGCACATCCACCAAGGCGATGGCGACGCGTGTCTTGCCGGTGCCGGTGGCCATGACGAGCAGGGCCTTGCGCTGCTTCTCGGTGAAGTGCTCGCCAATGCTGGAGATCACACGTTTGGCGTAGTAGCGCTCGACGATGACTCCATTGATGGGAACGGTGTTGAGCAGCTTGCGGGTGCTGCGGCGGAGGATGAGGCGGGCGAGTTCTTCCTTCTTGTAGAATCCGGACACGCGGCGTGGTGGATAGGCGGTGTCATCCCACAGCCATGTCTCGTAGCCGTTGGTGTAGAAAATGACCGGGCGCTGGTCATATATGGCCTCCAGACAATCGGCGTAGAGCTTGGCCTGCTGCTGGCCCACGCGGGCGTCCACCGTGGTTTTATTGGATTCCACAATGCCGAGCGGCTTGTGATCATCGCCCCACAGCACATCATCGACATAGCCCTTGCCGGATTGGTTCGGCATGCCGCTCACCTCGAATTCCTTGTCCCGCTTCTGATCGAGTAACCATCCGGCGCGCTTGAGTTCGAGGTCGATGAGATAGTGACGGGTTTCCGCTTCCGTGTAGTCGTGGGGATCCGGCTTCTTCTCCGCTGCGGCCTTGGCTTCGGCGAGCTGGGCGCGGAGGACTTGGAGTTCGGAATCGAGCGCATCTTTTTCCTGCTGGCGCTGGAGCGCTTCCTTGGCCTGCGCCTCCAATTGCTTTTCCAATGCCTCCAGTTCCTTGCGCGGGACGACCGTCGCGCTATCGAGCTGCTGCGGCACACGGGCGTCTGACCAAGCGGCACCCTCACGGGAGGTCTCGGGCGCGTAGGTGCGGGTGAGCCAGTAGCAGAGGTGATGCAGCTCCTTGACTACCTGCAAGGCATCATATTGGCGGATCGGCCGAGACTCGTGAACCGCTTGATTCCCAACCTGCTGAATCACACGGGCTTTCTGAAATACCGCTTCCGGCAACAGATTGCGGAACCCTGGATCATGGATCATGGCTCCGAGTGTGGTGTCATACGGCATCCGCAGACTGGTGTCGTAGCGGTAGAGCCAGCGGACGGCGGCTTCCAACGCGAAGCGGGCGTGGAAGCAGGCGGCGCGGGAATCGCCCATGATCTGCTCTTCCGCCTTACGGGAGGCTTCCGCGAGGTCCTTGAACGCTGGGGGAAGGAAGGTGAAGTTGGAATTCATCAGGCGATGAACCCTTACTATCAGTTAAATGCGGGGGAACGAGCGGAAAGTCAGTGAAGATCAGTGAGACAACCCGCCTCTGTAGGCGTTCAAAACCCTGACGGAGGATTCTTGCCGAAGAACTTCTTATAGGGCGAGCGCAACACTTTCGCAGGGAGATCTTTGTCATGGACCCATTGCTCCACAACCCGCTGGATCTTCTCAATCGTGACATGACCGGCGTCGAACATGGATTTCATCAACTCCAAGGTCGTCCACGTATCCACGCCATATTCCGCCGCGAGTTCCAGCATCCCTTGATCGTCTGTCACCACCCGGATGCCCAGGGTTAGCGCTGTTGCGAGAATTCGGGTGTCGATTTTAGACGGATTGAGCCCGGCGGATACCACTTGGCCCCACATGAAGTCAAAGTTCTGTTCGACTTCCGAATGTTGAGCCTTGCTCAGAACAAGCGGACGTTTTCGATTCTCCTCGTATTTGGGAAGTCGGATCCAGTCGAACTTGTTAGCGAGGCGGGGCTGACGCAAACACTCTTCCCTCAAGTCCTTGTGGGCGTAGAGCGTGAAATTTTCCTCGCCATAGGGAACGAAGAGCAGGGGGTGAAGATTCTCCGCTAACCGCAGGTAGCTATTCGTATCGAGGAGGATTTTCGTTTGCGCCATGGTGACCTCCCTGTTTAAAGATTTCAGACCAGCGCATTTTTCAACGCTCTAGCGTCCACGAGTGGAATATCGAGCATCCGGCTGATGATGGATTCGCTCACATCCACCTTTTTGGCATACGCACCAAGGGCCTTGAAAACCGGTGTCTCAAAAACTTCAGCAGCAATCCGCATGTAGTGATCCGCCGCCGGAGTCCTGCCCTCGAACAAGCTCTCGCTGATGGTTTTGAACTGCCCGTTGAACGTGGAAATCCGAGCATGAAGCAATCCTTGATCGATTTCATCAAACGTCACCCCGGCGGATGCCGCGTGTTTTTTCAACTCCTTGTAGATGGAAAACGGCGAAATCAGATACTCCTGAGCTGCGTCGAACAAGAGCTTCACCTTGGCAGGTGCGGACTTGGCCCGCTGATAGGGAGCCAGCCATTTCTTGGCAGCGTTCTCTGGAAACAAGAGCGCTCCGGCGAAGGTATCCGCAAAATCTTCCGCCGCGTCGATGTTTCCTTCTTCCAGCAGTCCCACGCTGAGCACATGACCGAGTTCATGGGCCATCCAGAATTTGAAATCATACAACTCGCTGTCAAGGTTCAACAAAACCCATGTGGTCTGGCTGCCGGGTAAATAGATGTGCAGAGCGTTGGCATGACCGGATTTTCGGCCCCACATTACCGGAACCAACACGGCCTGAAGCTGGTTGAAGCGGCCGATCAGATCTTTGAAATCGATAGGTTTGGCGGGATCCAGGTTGAGCTCCAAGCGGACTTTTCGCACCAACTCCTGAATGTAGCCATATTCCATCACCGGCTTTTTGAGACGAGGTGGCGTCTCGAACTGATCAAACCCTAGGTGTGGAACTAGCGCCTCCAATAGGCGGCCCATATCGCGGGCCTGATCGGTGTGCCCGTCCGTCGTCTTGGTCCCGGCGCGTTTCCGGAAGGCCACCAGCGGAGCTGGCGAGGTCTCACGATCTTGCACAAGGTCCTTGAAACTGAGTTCCAACAATTTTCCCAGCTTGAGCAACTCCGCTGGGCGGGGAAACGCACTGCCCGCGAACCATTTCGAGACGGCAGCCCGCGAAAGTCCGAGATGCTTCGCCACCGAGGACTGGTTCAATCCACGCTCGATAAGCCGTTTTTGGACGTGATCAATTCGAAGGTTTTTTTCCATGGCAGGCGGGAGCAAGAAAGCAACGTGTCAACTTTTGTCAACCGATTATTCAAATCGGCTCTCAAAGTTCCCCGCGAAAGGAGCGGTTCTGCAGGGCGGAGAAGCAGGCGGCGCGGGGATCACCCATGATCTGACCTTTCGCCTTCAGGGAGGCTTCCGCGAGATCCTTGAACGCTGGGGGGAGGAAGGTGAAGTTGGAATCCATCAAGCGATGAACTTCTCCTGTCAGCTAAAATGTTGGGGAACGAGCGGAAAGTCAGTGATTCGTCGTTGCCACCTGCTCAGACGGTAAACTTGCGCCCTTCTTCGGATAATACCAGATCCTCCAATTCAGTAATCAGAACGTGCCGCTTCAGTTCCATGAGTCGGTTGGCGTTCAGCACTTCCACTCCTTCTCGCCGGAGATCGTCTGCAACCAAACGCGCATTTTCGTAGTGCGGAGAATTCTCGTTCTCCGGAAAGGCCAGCGGGAAAATCAGCAACTCGGGGGCCTCGCCAAAATGCCTCAGCCGCCTGATTTTCTGCAGCCAAGCATCTCCATGTTCGAGGATGTGAACGGGCGTGGCACCGGCGAGATACAGCGGCTTGATGGCTCGCAACACCGGCTCCTCCGGTCCCTTGCGGTAAGCAAAGGGGAAACGGGCATGGTAAGCTTCCGGACCCACCACCGCTTCCTTCCAGGTTTTCACCACCTTCCACTCGCCGAGTTGCCGCCTCACTTCGTCGGTCAGTCGTTTCTCCTCAGGGGCTTCCGTTGCTTCGATCTCACGCAGCACCAGCTTGTTGAAACGCCGGTCGAGCCAACCTTCGATATCCGCTTCGATGACAGTTCCGCGCGCCTGATAGCGAAGGTTACCGCCGCGTGGCTGGGTGAGCGTCCGGAAAAGCAGACCTCCATCCATTTCCGCGAATTCCAAAGTGCGGGTCTCGCCTCCTTGGTTGATCTGCGCCTCAAGCTCCGCCCACTCCTCGTTCAAATGCCGCAGAGTCTCACGGAATTGCCGTCGATCAAGCTCAGGGAAAAAGCCCGTCAACCGTGTGGTTTTGGCGGGCTTCTGAAGACGCCAGTGCAGCGTGCGCCCGCCCGGATCGACGGCAAACACGCCCACAATCACGAACTCGCCCTGATCCGCATGAGGAATCAGCTCGATCGTGCCGTGGAGAAATGCGTTGGTTTTCATGGCGAATTGGGGTGAAAAAGCATCCAGAATGATTGCGGACTATCGAACGGCAGGCAGAGGATGTCCAGAACTTGCGACCGGAAGGCCGGGCTTGCCTCTTCAGCTCCCTGCAACCATTCCGGCGGCAGCTCTTGCCAGAAGACTTCGAACTTGTCGAAAGCATTTCGCGCACGGACCAGCCATTCTTTACGGTGGCCGCTGTCCAGCCAGTGCGAAGCTTGTCTCCGCGCCAGATGCAGCCTGTGCATGGCTCCAGGTTCCCACTCAGGATCGAAGGCGTTGTCGTGATCGATCAGGAAAAACCGGCTGCCCGGGCTGACCATCATCGCATTCGGATTTCCTGCGACAGGCCCGAGAATGCGGTCCGCGTTCCGAATCCAAGCATCGAAGACCAGTGTTTCCGCCAGAATCCCTGGCTGGATGCGGCCCAGATCCCGTGGCTGAAGGTCCGCCGCACCAGGCCCCAGGGAGATCGAGGCAAATGCCGGACCCGGCTTCAAATCCCCATGGCCAGCTGCGCGGCAAAGGTCCGACGGAACATCTACAAGATCCACAGGCGGCATCGGCAAACCCAACTCCCTTGCGAGCCGGGCTGCAATCCATTCGCTGATGAGCGACACGGCCAGACTGCCGAATGGCTTCACATAAAGCATCCGTCCGATCTCGTCCTCACAGAGGAAAGGCCGGATTGAGACTCCGGACGGAGCTCGACCCAACACAGCGGTGACTCGGGTGCGCGGCATCGCGGGATCTTGATTCATTTCCTTAAAATTCAGAGTTCCCCCCGAAAGGCGCGGTGCTGGAGGGCGGCGCGAGGATCGCCCATGATGTGCTCCTCCGAATTGCGGGAGGCTTCCGCAAGGTCTTTAAGGGCTGGGGGCAGAAAGGTGAAGTTGCTCATGGTTAGAAGGTTCGGGAAGCTTGTTGCTCGTGATTGTGATCGATTAAGCCCTTGAGGCATTCGAGGGATCGCGAATCAGTTTTTCCGAAAATCGAACTTGCGCAGACTGTTTGAGCGGGCAACTGTTTCCAAGCACTGAAGGTGGAACGGTGATGGTTTTGCCAATGCTCTCTACTTTCGGAGGCACCCATGAAAAAACACACGCGCTCGCGCGCAATTGAGTTTAATAAAAGACGCCCTTGCTGATGGCGGAACGGTGTTGGGCCAGCCAATGCTCTCTTCCTCGGTGTTATGGGCGTCTTTTTATTGTCCATATTTCAGGAAATCGTAGATGCGGATCATTCGACGCAGGTTGGTTTTGGAATTGTTCTCAAGGAATACGCCCGGGTTTTTCTGAAGATACGCTGTCAAAAACGCCTCCAGTTGGGCGACTGAGGTTTTGAGATCGTTCGCCAAGGCCAGATCAGCGAGTTTTTTCTCATCGGCCAATGTTGAGTCTCCAATAATTCCTTCGACGGTGAGGTCGGGTCGCTTCTTTTGTTTCGCGATGAGGGTATCGCTGAGAAGCCCTTCAAAATTCATCGGTTTGTTCGCAATCAAACTGGCTGGAGCCTGGCCATAGTTCTTTTCATAAATGCCAAGATAATAACAGATCGGGAGACTGTAGCCGTTGTGCTTTAACAAAGTTCCCAGCGCCCCTTCGACGAGGGATTTGACATCCAAGCCGGCGTTTTTCAGGACGACGTCCATGAAGAGCGTTCCAGTTTCCGGGATGTTGTGTCCCTGCCCGTTGACGATTGGCCCATCAGCGGGGATCACGCCGATTCCCACCAACATCTCAACCTTGGACAATTCTGCATCGTCTTCTATGTCTTTGATGTGGAAGCCCTCAACTTTCTCGTTGGTCGCAGCGAGGTGGTAGATATCTCGCTTCAACTGTCTCAGCAGGCGGGGATTGTATTGGTATTTTTTGGACTGAAGCACTCGATAGAGCGGGAGAAATCCGTTCAGTCGGATTTTAGTAAGTTCCAAAGCACGCGAGCTTCCCTCAAACTGGATCGAATGGGAGGCGACAACGGGTTCAGGAAGGTCGTCCGGGGTGTATTCGACGAAGATCAGTCGCTGTTTGAGTTTTCCGAGGTTCTGTGGTCCGAGACAGTAGATGATTGCCTCGAGAATCGTCCGAATGTTTTCATCACCCAGATTGTAGCCGAGAAAAATCACCGGGTGCTCGACGAAAATGGTGAGCAACTTGGCGGCAAGGTAGGCGTTGCGTTTTTGGAAGTCCTGATAGTCATCGGCATTTAAGACGATGGAATTCGGCTGGGAGCAGCAACCGTGTATCTTGTAGATCTCTGCGACTCCTTGCGTCTCGCCGAAAAGCAGGGGCTGTTGGCCGACGAAGGTCCGGTAGTTTTCGAAAATTGATTCGAGTAGGGAATCATAGTTTGTAGTGATGATCCCCGCGATGCTCCGCTTGGAAACATTTTTGAGAAGCGCCAGTTCATCTTCGATGGCTTTTTGTCCGGTGATGTTTTTTGAGCGGGCAAAGTAGGCAGCTACTTCAATCTTGAAGGACGAAATGTTGCTTCGAACCGCGTCCTTGTGTCGCTCCCTCTCGACCGCGTACTCGGGAGCCTTTAGCCAAAGTTCGTTGAACTCCTTCTCGATGGCACTGGCAGCCGCCGGAAGGTCTGGATTGGATCCCGTGCCCGTGAAAATCTGGAGAGAAAGTGGGTTACCAGGATGGATCTTCGCGGCGAAATGCGCCAACAGTCCCTTCCAATCCGGGAGGCCTCGATAGCGCCGTGAAATGCCTGATCCGACGAAAAGAAAAGGCAGGTGATGGATCTCGGCAAAGAGTTCCTTGAGGGTGGTGGGCGATGAATAAACAGGCATCGGACAAAGAATAGCAGTTTACAGTTCCCCGCGGAAAGCGCGGTGCTGGAGAGCGGCGAAGAGGGCGTCCAGTTCGGCGAGGTGGGCGCGCTGCGTGGTCTTCTGGCGCTCGATGGATGCGACGATGGCGGCGAATTTTTGCTGGAGGGGAAGTGGGGGAGGTAGATTTGAAAGCGTTCAGTATGGCGGTGATAAATCGTCTTGTGAATGGATCCCGCGCTTTTTGAAAGCAGGTAATCACGGGAGTAAATTAAACTCCACATAAGGTAGATTGGATTAATCTTGGGACTGCAGACCCAATTTACAAAGTCTTGAGACGTTGACATCTCTCTACCCATGACGGTGACGAACCCTACTGATGCCGTTCGTGAAAAGCATACCGTTCCTTTCGGCAATTTCACAGAGGATGAATTTTTTATGCCTTCTTCGCTTACGGTCTCACGAGTTTCGGTAGCAATTCTTCCATTGAAGTCGCGGATTTCGGTGAGACTGATCCATGGAATGACACCATTCCAATACTCGCTTCTACTTCTGTCCGGAGTGTGACCTGTCGCCATCGTCGCAACGGTAGAGAGTGGCACAAAATCGACGGTTGTTCCAAACGTAGGCTTACCCAGTGAGACGGGTGGCCTATCGCAACCGCCGAAGAGGGTGAGGAAGGTGGATTGGAGGAGGACGTCGAGTTGGGCGATGGCCTCGCGGCGCTTGGTCCGCAAGGCGTCCGCCGCATCCAGAATCGCCGCGATCCGCTTCTGCTCGGCGAGCGGTGGGAGGGGGATTTGCAAATCATCAAGGTCCCCGTTTCTGAGATTGTTGATGTTGGCTCCAGCCGCGAGTGATGAAATGAGTTTTCTATATTCTGGCGTTTTGAAGTAGTGAGAGAAAAAAGCCGCATTCACTACGCTTCGAGGCCTGAGGACTTTACAAAATGCGCCGAATCCCCCGGTGAAGTCTTCGAGAGCCCGGGCGGCCTTGCCCACAACATCAAGGCTTCCGCTCGATGCCGCGATAACGATATCGTTCTTTTTGATTCTTTGCTTCGGAGACACTTTTGATGAAGGGACATAAACCAAATCATCAAACGTAAGACCGGCTTCGGTAATGTTTCCAGCACGTAGAACAGGCACGTAACCGGATAGAGCAGTTTTTGTAGCGTCCTCCTTACTGTAGGTTACTCCGCGTATTTGGTCAGCAATTTCGCTTACGGGTCGTGTTTGAAGCTTCATTTCAACAACCCCTCCAGTTCTTTTCTGCCCTTGGCGATCTCGTCTTCGAGCTTAGCGAGACGGCTCAGGATTTTCTTCGGTGAATCGTGCTCGACAGTTTCATGGACGACTTCCTTGTAGCGGTTGAGCGAGAGGTCGTAATTGTTGGCGACGATCTCGGCCTTGGGCACGAGGAAACTTGGATCGGTGCGAGCCCGAGCAAGCTCGGGAGTTTTCAGTTTCGAGTTTTCAGTTTTCAGCGAAGACCAGCGTTTCAAGATGTCGGGAAGGTCGGACTTGTCGGGCTGCGGGGTGCGCTTGTCGTCGAGCGAGAAGCCGTCCTGTTTCATGTCGTAGAACCAGACGTGGTCGGTGCCGCCGGAGTTGGTCTTGGTGAAGAGCAGGATGGCGGTGGAGACCCCGGCGTAGGGCTTGAAGACGCCGGAGGGCATGGAGATCACGGCTTGGAGCTTCTGATCCTCCACCAGGATCTTGCGGATTTGCTGGTGGGCATTGGACGAGCCGAAGAGCACACCATCCGGCACGATGACGGCGGCGCGGCCACCGGTCTGGAGCATGCGCAGGAAGAGCGCCATGAAGAGCAGCTCGGTTTTCTTGGTCTTGACGATGCGCTGGAGGTCCTTGGCGGTGGACTCGTAGTCGAGGCTGCCCGCGAAGGGCGGATTGGCGAGGAGGAGGGAGTATTTTTCCGAGTCGTCCTCGTCGCTCTCGGCCAGCGAGTCCTTGTAGCGGATGTCCGGGTTTTCCACGCCGTGGAGGAGCATGTTCATGCTGCCGATGCGGAGCATGGTGCTGTCGAAATCGTAGCCGTGGAAGGTGGCCTCATTGAAGCGGCGGCGGGAAGTGGCATCCTTGTAAATGGCATCCGCGTAGTGGGTGGTGAGGTATTCCGAGGCGGCGACGAGGAATCCGGCGGTGCCGCAGGAGGGATCACAAATTTTGTCCTTGAGCGTGGGGGTCGTCATATCGACCATCAGCTCGATGATGTGGCGCGGGCTGCGGAACTGGCCATTCTGTCCGGCGCTGGCGATTTTCCCGAGCATGTATTCGTAAAGGTCGCCCTTGGTATCGCTGTCGGCCATTTCAATCGAGTCGAGTTGATCGACAATGTTGGCGAGGACCTTGGGAGTGGGCATCATGAAGGTGGCTTCCTTCATGTGGTGGCTGTAGGTGCTGTCGCACTCCCCGCTGGCCGACTGGCCGAGGGTTTTGATGAAGGGGAAAGCGTGATCCCGCACGGTGGTGAACATCTCGTCGGGTGAGCTTTCCTTGAAGCGGGACCAGCGGAGACTGTTCTGCTTCGGGGTGAAGATGGGTTCCTCGATGGGTTTCTTGAGGCGGTTGGCTTTGTTTTCCTTGAGGGTGTGAAGTTCGTCCAGTCGCTTAATGAAGAGCAGGTAGGTGAGCTGCTCGATGATGGTGAGAGGATTGGAGATGCCGCCGGACCAGAGCGTGTCCCAGATGCGGTCGACTTTGGATTTGATTTCGCCAGTGATCATTGGATGGGCAATGCCTAGCTGGGAGGATTTGCGGAGTCGAGGGAGGATTTGTTGTGTCTAATGGAACGCGGTGATGCCGAATTCAAAATCAGCGAAGAAAGAATCCTCGTCGTCGAACCGCTCTTAGCGGTTCCCACATACCGACAAACCTAACCGTTTCTCCGGCGATAATGAGCGCCCCGTCCTTTGCCATGCAGCTCCGCGTAGCCCTTTTCGGTCAACTCGGCGAACTTGCCTTTCAGCGTGTTGCGGTTGACCGCGAGCTCCTCAGCGGCGTCGCCAACGGATAGGGCTTTGCGTTCTTCGAGCAACCTCAGAAGCCGCCCAGCCATGAGCGAGAGGTCACCGGACAGATCGCTATCGGGGGGAGAAGAGGGAGCTTTCTCCAAACGCTCCCGCAAGCGTCCGGTC
>JANORE010000207.1:0-1818 GCA_031415155.1 Akkermansiaceae bacterium
TTTTCCCACGCTCTCACCCTCGCCACCGATTTTAACTCCATCAGCATCTGTCGAGCCGTAGGAAATGCGGCTCGCGAAGTCTGCCAAGGCGAAATCATCCAGACGCAGCGCCGCTTCGATCTCACCTTCACCAAGGCCGAGTATTTCCGCGTCATCGAGATGAAAACCGGCGCGCTCTTCGCCGCCGCCACCGGACTTTCCGCGAATCTATCAGGACTGGATGCCGCCACCGAAGCCCACCTCCACAGCTACGGCATGAAGCTCGGCACGGCTTATCAGATTTATGACGACTGCCTCGACCTCGTCGGCTCCGAAGAAGTCGTCGGGAAAACTCTCCGTACCGATCTCATTAAAGGGAAGCTCACCCTGCCCATCCTCAATCTGCTAGAAACTGCTTCCGAGGAGCAGCGCGCCAAGCTCAACCAAAGTATCCTCGACCAGAAGCTACTCGATTTACCCAGCTTGTTCGGCACTGCCAAATACGAAGCTGCCATCGAGCAATCGATCGACACCGCGCTCAATCTACTCATCGAAAGCCGCGAAGATCTGGCGACTCTCGGAAAATCCGTCCACTCAGACGCCCTCGCCCAAATCACTTGGTTTCTGGCGGGATTGCTTGAGAAATGCAGGAAATGAGAAGAAGTGGAGAGTTTTGAGAAAGACAAATCACTCCGTCCAACTCTCAACTCTCCAGCGAATCCGACATAATCACTGGCCTTTGATTCACCCGATGGCCGATTCTGAAGAACCTTGAAATCGGTCATTGGGCATTTGGAATCTGGAAGAGAGAAAAGAAGAAGGGATATCCTTTCATGGCTTCTTTAACTCCCCGCGCCCAGACCACGGAGGCAGTTTTTTAGGGATGAGATCGGTCAGTGGCACTTTGAGCGATTTCGCCAAGAGAACCATCTCATGATCGCTAACTTTACGAAAGACCGCCTCAATCTGAGAAATTCCAGATCGACTTACATCAAAGCCCTTGAGCTGACATTGGCGGGCTAGATCTGACTGCGTCCAGCCAATACCAACGCGGATGGCGCGGACCCTTGGGCCAATAATGTTCTGGGCACGGTCGTTCCGCATTAGCCACGAAAGCTATTCCCCAGAGAGTCGAAGTAGGCTCACAACTGTGAGCGAAATTTCTAAATTTGAATTGTCAAACTGGTTTTGATCAGTGTACGCAGCTGCATGGCATTTAGGCTGCTTTAGAAAACAGTTTTGCTTTTGTTGCATTAGAACTTTCCCGAAAATCGATGAAACCACCTCGCAACTCTTGGATTACCTATCGTGTGATTTTACTAAGTGCCGTCTTTTGCACGGCGAATGCTCAACCCCCACAACCACAAGTATCGTTGACATCGACTGGGGCGGGGACATGGCAGGCGGCGTGGGCGGGGGTGATGCAGCGGACGTATTTCATGCAGTGGTCAACGGATTTGGTGGAATGGAGCTTTGCCCCGGTCGTTGAATTCGGCACAGGCGCGAAAATTTCAGGAATGGCGACTCAAAATGCCAACAAGTATTTTGTCCGGCTTCATTATGTGGATGCACCGTGGATCACGACCTTGCAACAGGCGCGGGATTCCGATTTCGACAATGATGGTGTTCCAAGCGCATTTGAAGTGGAGACATTAGCCAGTAGCCCATTAATCAAAGACACGAGTGATACCGACGGCGATGGTCTAGCAGATGGTTGGGAACGATTTTATTTTGGTAATCTAACCACGGCAAATCCGGCCACCGTTCAGAGCGGCGATGGATTGACCAACCAAGAAAAGAGCGAGTTAGGGCTGAATCCAAGCCTTAACTATAGCGATC
>JANORE010000208.1:0-3600 GCA_031415155.1 Akkermansiaceae bacterium
CGCGAATGCATGACTTGAGTCAATTCATGAAAGGGCTGCTGATTCGTTTCACCCGCTGGTTCAATCGGAAACATTCACGTTCAGGGACGCTTTGGGAGGAGCGATTTAAGAGCGTCATCGTGGAAAGCGGGGCCGCCGCGCGGACGATTTCGGCCTATATCGATCTCAATCCCGTGCGGGCCGGCATGGTGACCGATCCCGCAGAATATCGTTGGAGTAGCTACGGCGAAGCCATCGGCGGCGGGAAAAAGGGCAATGGAAAAAAGGCGCGCGAGGGGCTGGTGAGAGCATGGCGAAGCAATGAAGGCATAGGCTTTGACGCCGCATCCTGGCCGGAAATATCGCGCTTGTATCGGAGAATGATGGGCATGGCGCTGGATCGAAAAGCGGGCCGGGCCACCATCGTAAAAACCCGTCAAAGCGTGACAAAAAACTCCGCCGAGCTGCTAGAAAGCACGGAAAATCAAACCTCATTGAAGGATCTCGGAACGACGAAAATGCTGCGCTGCCGAGTCAGATATTTCACCGATGGCGCGGTGATCGGGAGTCGAGAGTTTGTCGATGAGGCATTCGAGTCGGCACGAGAAAGATTCGGACCAAAGCGGAAAGATGGGGCGAGAAAACTGAGAGGAGCCGCCAGCCCACTGGCGGGGACGCTGTGGAGCATGAGAGATCTGCAAAAGGGAATCGCGTAATCCATTGGAAATTAGGAGCTCGGCTCAAACTCAATGCCTATTTTCAAGCCATTGATGCGTTGGTGGTGAGCAATGCTTTTGCTTTGTCCGGCAGAATATCCGAGAACCATTTGCCTAAGCCTTTGAGGCGGTCCAAGCTTGGCTCATACGGCTTCATCCAAATCACCAGCGGAGACATCACCTTTATCCTCGAACGGACCTTGCCCCAAGGCACCCGCGGGACGTCTGAAGAAGACGGAGACGCTGAACATGCTAGAGTTACGTCTCCACAAGTGTCAAAAAGGCCAAGTGAGGTGACGAAAGAAAGCCTGCGAAACTCGCCCACCTCTCTGGCCAAATGAAGACCTATTCCAACCACAGAGTAGAGTTACTCATTCAAGATTTCTTATTTCAAATTCGAGATCGTCTGGAAAATGGAAGTGATCATGAGATAGGCCATGCTACCGATGAGGCCAGCCATGATGATGAGCACCGTCGGCATGACGAGAGCCATGATCCGTTGCAGACTTTTATCTAACTCTTTATCATATCGTTCCGCAGCACGCCGCAGAGACTGGTCGATTTTTCCAGTTTGCTCGCCCACAGAAATCATGTCGATGAGTAGCGGCGGGAAATTTCCATTACGGATTAGCGCTTTCGAGAACGATCGTCCATCACCAACCTGCCCGATGACTTGATCCAGAGCACCGCGAAGTGAGCGGTTTTGCGTCGCATCGCGAGAAAGTTCTAACGCCCGCAGCAGCGGCAAGCCATTTCCGACAAGATTGGCCATCGTTTCCAGAAACTGGACGTAAAATCGGCTGGTGATGACCGCTCCCATGAGTGGCAATTTTAGCTTCATCCGATCCCATGCTGGCTTGTTCGCCTCATTATCCTTCCATGCTTTGAAAAAGATGAAGGCGGCGATGATGGTAAGCAGAATGACGATCCACCACTTGGTGAGAAAATCTGAAATGCCGATAAGAATCGCCGCGCCGAGTGGAATTTTCCCGCCACTGCTCTCGATGAGCGACGTAAGCTGTGGAATCAACGTGGTGACGAAAACGATGGAAACTCCAATACCGGCGACGATCAAGAAAGCCGGATAAATCATGGCAAGAATGAGTCTGGCTTGCAGCTCGCCGAGAGTTTTCAAGTAGTGTGCTTGGCGTTTAAGAATGTCATCCAGCGCACCGGAAGCCTCACCCGCAGCGGCGAGTGAACAGTATAACGGGCCGAAGCTAGGACTGACTTTTTTAAGAGCGACGGAGAAATTGACGCCATCGCGGACGATCTGGCGGATTTTGAAAGATACCGCTTTGAGGTTTCCGAGTTCTTGCCGATTTTCCATCGACTTGAGAGCAGGCTCGAGTTGAAGCCCCGCACCGAGCATGTCAGCGAGCTCCTCCGTGAAGAGGACGACCTCCGCACGTTTTAGCTTGATTGGGCCATCGGGGATGGGATCTTCTTTCGCTCCAGCTTTGGCATCTTGCCGGATATTCTCGGCGGGTTTGGCCTTGCTTTTTTCGGGTGTTTTTTTCTCGCTCACCTTCTTCGCCGCCGCCGCAGTTTCCTTGAGATTGACGGGCTGCAAACCCTTACGATCTAGGGCTCGTAAGGCTTCAGGACGATCTGTAGCATCGATTTCTCCCGTGGTGACAGAGCCGTTGGTGGCGAGAGCTTTGTAGGCGAAGATGGGCATGGAAATAAATGGTGCCGGGTAATCTATGAACAGCGATTCAGAGGAAAAAATCAATCTCCACCAATGTCAGATGAAGTGACAGAGATGACTTCTTCTATCGTTGTTTCGCCTTTCATGACCTTGTGCCAGCCGTATTCTCGCATCGGGATGTAGCCGTCTTTCACCGCTTGGGCGCGTAAATCCACGGCCTGGGCGCGGTGAGCGACGAGTTCTTGCATCGGCTGGGTGAGCTGGATGATTTCGTAAATCGCGAGTCGTCCGGAAAAGCCAGTCATGCGGCAGCGGTCGCAGCCTTTGGGAGAATACACTTGGCCGAAAATGGTGAGCGGGATACCGAGATCTCTGCGATCTTGGTCGGTAACCTCACGAGGAACCTTGCAATGCGGGCAGAGCTTCCGCACCAGTCGCTGGGCCAAGAAGGCGCGGACCGCAGCGGAAACTAGGAACGGCTCTACGCCCATATCCACGAGTCGGCTGATGCCGCCCATCGCGTCATTCGTGTGAAGAGTGGAGAAAACCAAGTGACCCGTGAGTGAGGCGCGGATGGCGATTTCCGCCGTCTCAAGGTCGCGAATTTCTCCGATCATCACGATGTTAGGATCCGCCCGGAGAATGGACCGAAGAGCGGTGGCGAAGGTCAGTCCAATTTCGTTTTTCACGGCGATCTGCATCACTCCAACGAGCTTGTTTTCCACCGGATCCTCGACCGTGACGATGCGCCGTTCCGGGTGATTCACCTCGGTGAGGAAGGAGTAAAGGCTCGTCGATTTCCCCGATCCAGTCGGGCCAGTGATCAGGATGATCCCGTTCGAAAGATGGAGAAGTGCTTCGATTTTCTTTAAAACGAACGGCTCCATGCCGAGCTTGGCGATGTTAAATTTCTCTTGGTTCAGCAAGCGCAGGGAAACGCTTTCTCCCTCGACGGTGGGGACCGTGGCGACCCGGACGTCGATGGTTGCGCCTTCGAATTGCAAGTTGATCCGTCCGTCCTGCGGCACGCGGCGCTCGGCGATGTCGAGGCGGGCCATGATTTTTAAACGCGCGATCACTGAGCTTTGCAGTGCCTTGATGTTTTCCGGCACGGCGATCTCGATGAGCCGACCGTCGATCCGGTAGCGGATCCGGAGATTCGTGCTGAGCGGCTCGACGTGAATATCGGTGGCCCGTTGGTCGAGAGCTTCGCGGATGATCTGGTTGACGAATTTCACCACGCTGGCCTCCTCG
>JANORE010000209.1:0-5640 GCA_031415155.1 Akkermansiaceae bacterium
CCTAGAAGAGGACGAGCGCCGTTGTTTGGAGCTGGCTATTTTTCTGGAATATACTCATTCGGAAATTTCCGCCCATCTAGGAACTCCTTTGGGAACAGTGAAGAACCGACTTCGCCGCGCGATCGATAAAGTTCGAACCCACTTATCACGTCATGAATTCTGATCCACATGAAACAGCGGCTTGGCGGACCTTTGGAATGTTAGATGTTGATGAAACGGCCAGCTATGATGAGGCGATGCGCCATGATCCTAGGTTGAAGCAGGCTCAACACGAAATGGATTTTCTGGTAGCTGCGATGGCCGCGGTGACGACTCTTCCGATCAAGCCGGGTGCAGGGCAATTGGAACGATTGCATTTTCAACTCGGTCTCAATGTCTCCAAGCCCACCAATTGGCTCGGTATTTCTGGATGGGCGGCGGCCGCAGTCTTGGCAATGATCTTGGTGATCCAGAGCAGTGACATTCGTGGAAACCGAATGGTTACAAATCTAGTGCCCATACCGGCGATCTCTCCCCTACAAAGTCCGATCACTTCTTTAGATCAAAAAGAAACGGTCATGGAATCGGAAAACCGCATCAAACAACCACCCGAAGATGATCGCAATAAGCACGTCCGAGCCACTCCAGAGAACGAGAACCGAAGCCTTGTGAAAATAGACACGAAACGCTTGATTCAAGAGATTGAAATTTTACATGGAGAACTCAAGAATTTCCAAGAACGAGACCGAGAACGCTTTCAAGCGGCACCTGGGGTGGCGTGGCCCATCGTGATGAGAATGGAGCCGCCTCAAGCCTCTTCTGCGAATGTGAATCTCCCATTAAAGATCGAAGATTCACCGATTACGAACGTTCTAGGCGATGCTCTCGTTGCCACAAACCAAGACACACGACTTGCGGGAATTCCGCTCGTCGCTCATGGAGAAAGTAAAGGTGTTGCTGCCTCGTCAGCAGAGCCATCAGCCATTCCGATCTACGATTCCGCGAGAGATACTGGGACACTTGTCGTGAGTAATCTCCCGCTGTTAGAAGCGGATGAAGCGTATCATCTATGGGTCACTTCTGCCGAGGGAGAAAAATCAATCTACGTCGGGCGACTGCCAAAATCGAATGCGACCGGCGCGGAATCGTTTGATTTTTGTTTAGGTTCCACCAGGACAGTCCCTTCCGGTTTCCTCCTCACAAAAGACAAGGGAGAGGCGGCGAATCCTTCATCGAATAACATAATACTTAAAGGCCCGCGTTAGTCTGAACGATGGATCATGGATCGTCCCGAATGATAAGCAAATCATCGGCTATTGAAATTCCCGGCAGCGATCCAGGGACTTACGTGAATCTGCTGCCGTGATATTGTGATTCCTTACGATCAATTTTTTCCGAGAGGTCTCATGTGCCAGATCCGATCACCTGGTGGCCACCACCTCGACGGTGAAGCCTTTCAAATAACCCGTTTCTGGGATGGCGATGAGGATCGGGTGGTCGGCGCGTTGATGGTGATTCATTACGAGGCGGGCCGATTTCTTGGCATCGATCGAGGCATCCACCAGATTTTCGAGGAACAGCTCGCGAGAAGCGTGGTAGGAGCAGCAGAAGGTCGAGAGAAGTCCACCTTTTTCGAGTAATTTCAAAGAACGCAAATGGATTTCCTTATAGCCACGCATGGCATCCATCAGAGTTGCTTTGTTGCGAGTGAAGCTTGGCGGATCAAGGATGATGAGATCGTAGTCGGGCTTGGCGTGTTTCAGGAAATCGAAGACATTGTGCTCAAGCACTTCGATTTCCACGTTGTTGAGCTTGGCATTGTGCCGGGCGGCGGCACAGGCGCTGGCGGAGACGTCCACTGCGGTGACTTGGGTCGCTCCGGCTTTCGCGCAGGCGAGGGCGAATCCGCCTTGGTTGGTGAAGCAATCCAACACGCGTTTGCCCTTCGCGAGAGTGGCGATTTCGGCATGGGCCTGGAGCTGGTCGAGGTAAAGTCCGGTTTTTTGGCCATCGTAGAGATCCACCTCGAAGTCGAGGCCATTGGCGCGAACGATGAATGATCCAGGATTTTCACCATGGAGCATCTCGATGCCGGGTTCCATGCCCTCGGCCTTACGATAAGGAGAGTCGTTGCGAAGGACAATGGATGCCGGATTGAGAAGAGAAATGAGCGCGTCGCGGATGATTTCCTTCCTTAAATCCATGGCCAACGTGAGAGTCTGGACGGAAAGGTGGTCTCCGTAGCGATCCACGATCAGGCCTGGGATGCCGTCGGACTCTGACCACACCAGTCGGGCGAGGGTCTCATCAATGCCGGATTGCTTCCGATGTTCGATGGATTGGCCGATGCGGCGGGTGAAAAAATCGAGATCGAGGTCTTGGCGGCGGCGGGAAAAGCGGCGGGCGACGATTTGCGAGAGCGGATTATAAATCGCCGAACCCAGCGGGCGATCCCGGAAATCCTTGAGCGTGATGACATCGCCGGGTTTCGGGTCGCCGAAGGTTTTTTTGATTTCCGTGGCATAAACCCACTCGTGACCGTGAAAAATGCGTGCTCTGGGTGCGATGATAATACCTGCCATGGGGCGGGAATATCGACTGATGGAAGGGTGCTTGTCGAACCAGAAACGACACAAGAGTGAACTCTGTTGTGATTTCCTCTTGATCCGCAGCTCCAGAGTCCCTACCCAAGTGGCTACCAACCATGGGACAACAATCTAAAAAGATCATCAAACGCCGTCGCCGCGCCGATTATGTAAAGCGTAAAGCAGCATCGGCCAAGCTCGGCGGCCTCGTGAAGAAGCCAGCCGTTAAAAAATCTGAAGCTCCTAAGAAAGCTCCTGCTAAGAAGGCCGCCGCTAAAAAGGCTCCTGCTAAAAAGGCAGCCGCTAAAAAGGCGACTGAGGTGGAGGCTGTCGAAACCGTTGAGACTGCTGAGGTGGAAGCTGTCGAAACCGTGGAAACTTCTGCGCCAGAAGGGACCGAGTCCGCAGAAGCTTGAAGCTTTAGTCGCTCAAGCCATCACTTTTAAAAAACGAGCCGCTCCACAAAGGGCGGCTCGTTTTGTGTGGCTTCGATGGTCAAGCGACAGAACCGATCCAAAAAACGTCGATCAGAAACCACCCGATCATCAGCAGTCCGACGATGATCTTGAATCCCATTCCCGCAAGAGTGCCGACGACAGATCCCACGCCGGAAATCGCCGCTGGGCGAGTTTCCTTTTTTGCGAAAGCCATTTCAAATACGAATGCCCCGATCAATGGTCCGAGCAGTAATCCAAATGGCAGGAAGAATAAACCCACAAGGCTACCAACAATTGCTCCAAAGGCGCCCCAGCGCGTCCCGCCAAACCATTTCGTCCCTGCGGCTCCGCTGAGCATTTCAAAGACCTGGGATGTCAGCATCAGCAACATCAAAACCACAAACGACCACCATGGTAAGCCAGAGGCCTCTCCCAGCATCACTCGATGCGCGATCGCAGCGATAAGTATTATCAAATGTCCGGGTAAAACGGGCAGCACACAGCCGACGGCACCTGCCAGCAGCAAGCAAATGGTCACCATCCATGCGGCCCAAGTGCCCACGCCTTGCCAAAGTTCAGGAGATTGAATGACGTCTAACATGTTCACAGGTTACCATTTCAAACGAGCGTGGAATTTTCAAGTGTTCGGTTTCATTTGGTCTTATGCCGTATCGATTTCGGAAATCTCTGGAAAGATACTTTGAGTTTTTACCAATTTTGCGATATTCATTTCTCAATCTTTTAATTTTATGGCTGCTCGCGTGATCAGAGACTCATTAAGACGACTCGGACAAATTCAAGTCTTTGAGTGGGATTTTAGAACTATTTTACCTCCGAAGTCCGAGGGGGGGGATCCTCGCCTAACGGGTTCCTTCAAACGGCTTGGACGGATTCAAGTCTTCGAGTGGGATTTAAAGGATGTCTTACCCGCGATTAAAAAAACGGCAAACAAAGAACTCGATGTCACGAGTTTCATCGCGCGCGCGGCCCAAATCGAAGTTTTTGAGTGGGATTTCAGAAGCATCATCCCTTCTAAAAAAGAACTTGAGCCCGTCCATGTTGAGACGAGCAATCTCGCGAGACCATCGGTAAATCATTTCGACCGCGCGAAAATGCAGGCGGTGACGACTCGGTTAAAAAACTTTCTTCAGTATGTCGCCGTGAATTTAATCGATGAGCCTTCGCACGCTCAGATCAAAGTGGTCGAACTGGGACCGAATCGGGTGCGTTTTAAGCTGGTTCTGGTGAAGAGAGATGTCGCGATGCTCATTGGCCGGAATGGATTCACGGCCTCCGCGATTCGCAGTATTTTGAAAGCTGCTGCTGAACAACATGGCATCCAGGCATTACTGCAAATCCATTCACACGAAGAGGAAACGGAGTTGCTACTCAGAGAAGAAGCGCAGCAGGTTTGAGGCGACGCTGCCGCGCGTGATGATTTGTGAAAAATGGCTGGAGCGTCTCGCCGCGCGCCGAGTTCCGCCCGGTGGCCTGGTCTTTTCGATAGGCTGCCCAAACACCTCGTCACTCAGGGTTGGAAGGAATGGGCCACGGGAATTTCTCAGTTTTTGGAAAAGTCTCGGCTTTTCACTCCGGCAACCACTGCTCAGATTCGCAAAGTGAATTCAGCACCTCTAGGATGTTTTGACTCAGGAGTCGGCGGTCTGACCGTCGTCCGGGCCGTGCAGGAGCTCTTACCTGCGGAAACGATTTTGTATCTCGGCGATACCGCGCGCCTGCCTTACGGCTCCAAAAGCCCGGAAACGATCCGCCAATTCGCCGATGAGGATGTGAGATTTTTGATCGGAAAAGGCGTGAAAGCCATCGTCGTGGCATGTAATACAGCGACGGCTCATGCGCTTCCGTATTTGCACGAAAAATACCGGATCCCGATTTTGGGTGTGATCGAGCCCGGTGTGGAGGCGGCACTTGCTTGCCCGGAGACTGAGCGAATCGGGATCATTGCCACTCGCGGGACGATCCGCTCTCACGCCTATCAACATGCCCTCGCTTTAAGGAAAACAGGTCTCATCATTCACGGTCAAGCAACCCCATTGCTGGTTCCTTTGATCGAGGAAAATTGGATCAACCATCCCGCAACGCGACTGATTTTAAAAAGCTATCTCGATCCGTTAGTCGAGAAGGGAATCGATACCCTGATGCTGGCTTGCACCCATTATCCATTGTTGATTCCAGTCTTGCGCGAGCTTTTACCCGCCGATGTCCGGCTCGTGGATTCTGCGACGACTTGTGCTGAGCATTTGAAAAAGGAACTCTCCCGTCTTGATCTACTGGCACCCGCCGCCAACGAGGGAGACCTCGAACTTTATCTCACGGATCTTTCAGAAGAATTTGAAGCATTGGCCCGGCAATTTCTTGAAAAATCTCCCGGTAAAATTCGCCGGGCAGTGCTTGGTGGATAAGAATTTTACGGAGATTTTATGTGTTGTAGGATCGGAATGTGAACACTAAAAACCCACCCATACCTCGTCCGTGCATCGCCATGATGCTATCTGCAGTCTCCTCCCCACCGCCATTCCCATCTGGGATGATGAATGCGGTCGAGCAGTAGTTTTCCAAGACTGATTGGGAAAGGAATGCGAGGCATCAAAAACGCCCGGCTCGGGTGAGGAGACGGG
>JANORE010000210.1:0-3507 GCA_031415155.1 Akkermansiaceae bacterium
GCTCGCAGGACGGCGGCGGCTCGTCATATCGGCGAGGCGGACATCGTAATGCTCGGCCACGGCCTTCTGGATCGCGTCGATGTTGATCTGCCGGCTGCCCTCTTCGCGGAGGAGATCACGGAGAAGATGCTCTACTTTCTCCACGGTCACACTTTCACCTGCGAGAGAAGCATAGGTGGCGACTCGCATGAGCGCACCTTCGAGGCGGCGGACGTTGGTGCGGATTTTCTCGGCGAGGAAGGAGAGGATGGATTCGTCCACGCGGATTTTCCAATCGAGCGATTTCTTTTTGAGAATCGCCATCCGCGTTTCCATTTGCGGCGGCTGCATCTCCACGGTGAGGCCGCACTCGAAGCGGGAAATCAGACGTGGCTCGAGACTTTTGATTTCACAAGCGGGCCGGTCACTGGTGAGGACCACTTGATTGCGCCCGTCTAACAAGGTATTAAACGTATGGAAAAATTCTTCCTGCGAGCGTTCTTTGCCCGCAAGGAATTGGACATCGTCGATGAGCAAGACATCTGAGCTGCGGTAGCGACGGCGGAATTTCTCGATGTCTCCGCGGCGGATTGCATCAATGAACTCATTGGTGAATTTCTCACAGGTTAGATAGACCACTCGGGTGCCAGGCTGGCGGCGGAGCAGTTCGTGACCGATCGCCTGCATGAGGTGGGTTTTCCCCAGACCGGGGCCGCCGTAGATGAAAAGTGGATTATAGCCGACGCCGGATTTCTTCGCCACGGCTTCGCAGGCCGCATGGGCAAACTGACTGTTAGCGCCGACGACGAAGCTCGCAAACGTGTTGGCAGGATTGAGGCCAGCCGCCTTGATTCGTTTATCGAGTGCCTCGCCTTCGAGTATCCGCGCCGTGGTGGGGGCTGGATGAGAGGATGGATGATTGGAAGGGGAGCTTTCCTCGCAGACGATGATCCTCACTTCACGGACGTCTTCAAAAACTCCGGTCACCGCCATGGTCAGCTCTGGCAAGTAATTCGTCTCGATCCAGACTTGGTGGATCTCGCCCGGCACCGAGATGGTTCCGACACCATCCTCCACGCCTTGCCACTGAGCAGAGCGGAACCAACGCTGGAAGGCATCAGGACTGACCATGGCACTCAAGGCATCGCAAATTCCATCCCATCCATTTTCTTTGGAAGGTGATTCTTCCAAGTCGCTTACCTGTTCGTGCGTTGCCAATCTCTCAAATTCCATGGTTGATCCGTTTTTTTAAAAATTTGTTGCCACCCAGTTACTCATGCTCGCGAGTAAATTCAGGTGGCGAGACGAGAAAGATGAGTCGGCGAAATGGCTGGGGGAAAAGTTTTTTCACTGCATCTAACAGTTCTAAATTTATCGCCCTATTCCACAAGGGTTCCACGGGTTGTTTTTTTAAAAACTTGACCGCAAGAATGCTACGTATTCCCAAAGCATTCGCCGTTCCAGATCATCGGAAAGCTGTATCTGCTTGTAAATGAATCGATTGGAATGTGACGATTTCGTTTCAATGGGCTTATTCAGTGCAAAGGTTTGATACTTAGACTTTAGCCTATTGAGATGGATGAGATCCAAGAGGAGGTGTCTGCCGAGTCTTGAAACACAGCGCGACGGCAACGGTCACAAGGGTGCCGAACATGATCCGCCACGGGAATTCAATCACGGGTAGCCATGCGAAATTTTGATACAGCGGCTCGGGAGAAACCATTTTCCAGACGTCGTTCGGCAGATTACTGAGATATGCGACGGCGATGATGCCGGCCATCATGGCGATCAAATTTCCCGTTTCACTCCCACGGGATTTCGTGAAGAGGGCGACGATGAAAATCCCTAACAGCGAGCCATAGGTGTAGCCGAAGCTACCCAAGATGATCCCGATGATGCTGAGGCTTGGGTTGTGAGCTTTTACCAAGGCGGTGCCCAAGCCGACGAGGATCAGCACCAGCGCGAAGGCCACCGTGCTCAACTTGATGATCCGCACTCGAGCGTGGTCGTCCTCTGGAGTTTTAAACCAGCGGAAATGGAAGTCGCGCGAATAACTGGTGGCCAGCGCATTCATCGCCGTGCCCAGAGAACCCATCGTGGTGGCGAGTACTCCAGCGATGACCAGACCACGCAGGCCGCCGGGCATCACATCGATCACAAAATAAGGGAAAATCCGCGTGTTATCAGGTTTTCCCGCAGCCATGGGTAATGCCGGATCGCTCACCACGTGACCATAATAGACCGAGAGTAAAATACCGATCGTTAGAACCGCGTAAGTTACCGGAATATCCGCCAGGCCCGAGAGAATGGTCGCCACCGCGCTCTGGCGTTTGTTTTTGGCGGTGAGCATCCGTTGCACCATGTCTTGGTCAGTCCCGTGAGTCGCAAGCGTGACGAAAAGCGAACCAAACAGTGCCGCCCAGACGGTGAACTCGCTTTCGAGCACGCTTTTGATTGCGCCCCATGTTTCGCCATAGCTTTTTACAAATTCGGGACTTGCGGGGATGTCACCTTGCCACTCCCAAAGCTTCAAATCATGCGCTCCCGTGAGATGGCTTCGCGCGCCTTCCCAGCCGCCCGGAATATGGCCTAGCAAATACCAAACCGAGAAACCCAGTGCGCCAAATAGCACCGCGATTTGTAACACGTCTGTCCAGATCACCGCCTTGATCCCGCCCACTGCGGTGTAGGCGGCTGTCAGCAGACTGATGAACACCAAGGCTGCGCCCGTGACCCAGAATTGCTCCCAATTTCCTAGCGGTTTCCCAGGATTCATCTGATTCCAAATGACGACGATCAGCAGCGTCGGCACCCACAATCTGGCACCACTTGCGAACGAACGAGTAATCAGGAAAATCACGCTTGCCACACTCCGAGTGCGTGGGCCGAAACGATGTTCGAGGAACTCGTAAATACTCACGACATCATGTTTATAAAATGCCGGGATAAAGACGGCACTGACCACCACCCGAGCTAACAGATAGCCGACCATCAACTGCGCGTAAGTATAATTTCTTAAACGAAACCCTTCTCCCGGCGTGCCGAAAAAGGTGCCCGCACTGATCTCAGATGCCAAGATCGAGGCCAGCACCGCCCACCAAGGGATGGATCTACCACCCAGCGCGAACTCGGAGACATCGTGATTTTGACGACTAAAATGCCAACCAATCGCGATGATGATGGCAAAATAAATTCCTATAATAAGCAGATCTAACCCTACAGCAGACATGCGCGGGATGCTATGCTGCCGATCCGCCGATCCAAGCGCCAAGTTGATGGCGTCCTCGGGAGATCAACGCTTCTTCTCTTCCTCACGGAGCGCGTGGAAAACCATGATCGCGGCATACGCGTCATTTGCAGCGTAAATCAGCTGACGCTCGGAAAGCTCCTTGGCAGACCAGTTCGAGGTCGTCACCGACTTGGACTTCAGGAACTTGCGGTTGAAAAGAATCGCGATCGCTGATTTCGCGCCGACAGCATTCCGGTAGCCCAGTTTTTTGAACGAGCGGTCCAGATCGACAATCGAGC
>JANORE010000211.1:0-5195 GCA_031415155.1 Akkermansiaceae bacterium
CACTGGCCCGATTTTCCGGGGCCGCCTTGGTCGGCTTGCTTAGCACTCGTCGGAAAAGATGAATCTCCCCACTCCAGCTACGCAACATACCGCCAATCTAAGACAAGCCGCCGGGAGCAAAGGTTGTAAAAATAGATAGAGTCAATCGCATTGAGCTTCTAACGATTCAGACAATCTGGAAAGTTGGCGAATTCTAGTTCACGAAAAAAAATGACCATGAAACATTTATTACTCACCGCCTTTGGCATGTCTCTTTTTACAATACCAAGTGCCAGTGCGGCATTGCTGGTAAATTACAATTTGGGTAGCGGGCAAAGCACAACCACTTGGGAGGTTTTAAATAATACGAATCCCACACGGACTCCCACAGTTGGCACTGGTACTCTCACCATCGCGGCACCCGGTTACCAAGCCAGTGTCGGGCTTTATTCTTTCAGTAGCAGCTACTCGACGACTGCTAGCCATACATCCACGGTAGATATGCAAAACGTCATCTTCCAGGTCGATGCCTCCATCAATACCACCTTCGCATTCCCCTTTTCCGGTGGCCCACTCCTAAGCTTCAATGGCGGTGCGCAGAACATCGCAGCGAGCTACTTCTCCCTCAATGGCACGGAAAACCGCGTCACCTCATTCGGCCCGCAAACCTATACAGGAGGAGCTTGGCAATGGGATCTCTCCGGCGTGACGGATACCATCACTTCAGTCATGGTCATGAGTCCATTCTCTGTTCATACCTCGGTATCTGGCCAGAGAATTGATGCCAGCGGGAGCTTCTCTGTGATGCCTATTCCTGAGCCGTCAGCCATGGGCCTGATCGGACTGAGTGGCGGCTTGTGGCTCGCTCGTCGTCGCCGTATTTCTTGAAAATTTCTGCCCTCGCAGATGGTGCCCCGTGGCTGATCAGACCGATCAACACGGGGCATTTTCGTTTTTGTTAGCAGTAGAGATGGCAACTCATCGCTAATTTATAACAAGCCAGCGGGAGCCGAGAAGGCACAGAGGTGGCATGGTTTCCCCGATGAAATTACCAACCATGATACTGGCTGTCGGTGCGATCTTCGCTGGCATGATCGCTCGCGCAGAACCTATCACAAATCCTGCTTTTGAAAAAGACCGTCAGGCCATCTTGAGAATGGCTGGAGAATTCAGCGTCGAGTTCCGTTTCCAAGAAACTCTCTCACTGCATGAAGCCTATCAAGCGAACGAGAAACCCTATCTCGAAGATGCCTATGAAACCGTAAAAATCGCCGAAGACAGCGGACGCCGAATCGTTCTTCAACATATCTTGCAGGTCGATAAAGTCGTGGTGAAGCATTGGTCACACGTCTGGACTTATGAGGATCGTGAAATTTTAGAATTCCGAGGCCATCGAACTTGGGGCACTCGCATGGTTGCTGAAAATGAGGCCAAGGGCGCATGGACCCAGCGCGTCACCGAAGTCACGGATGAACCGCGCTACGAAGGTATCGGCCGCTGGGTGCATCACGCCGGATCGAGCGAGTGGACGAGTGATCTTTCCCACCGCCCACTGCCACGCCGCGAATATACCACGCGCTCTGACTATGATATGCTTTTAGTCACGAATCGTCACACCGTGACTCCTGCGGGTTGGTATCATGAACAGGATAATACCAAGCGGGTGAAACGTGACGGCCAAGATTACCCACTCTGCCGGGAAGTGGGATTCAATCGCTACCTACGCGTGAAAGACCAAGATTTCGCGAAGGCGAATCGCTATTGGGAGAAGACCACCAACTTTTGGACACAGCTTCGAAAGATATGGGAAACCACCACGACAACCGTCCCAGAAATCCAGCTTCACGAAAAAGTGAATGGCGAGAGTTTCTATCAAATTGTTGGTAATCTAACCGACCGAGTCACGAAAGGTGAAACCATCTCTGACACCGAAATCCGCACAACGATCGCTCCCTTCCTCGTTACGACAACAAAGGCGGCACAACCATGATCGACAAAATTTATTCATTACTCAGGAAATACAGTTGGCCATGGCTTTTACTGTTAGGTCATGGCATAGCTCAGGAAAATACCAACATCACCGATGAAGAATCGCCCGTAATCGTCATCGGCACGCGGACAGGTCGCGATTGGCTGGATGCAGATGGCTCGGTGCTCCAGCTCGATCAACAAGAACTCGCCCGCCGTGGCGTGAATGATCTCAGCGGCTTGGTGAAATACGATCCACTCGTCTCCGTGCCATTTGACTTCGCCAGTGGTGACGGCGCATTTGGCTACGGCGAGAGCGGTTACAGCGGATTCAATATCCGTGGCGTGGAGGGAAATCGCATCGCCATTGAGCTGGATGGCATCCGTCAGCCACCGCAATACGTCTCGACCTCCTTCGACCAAGGAAGCGATGGCGGCTCCGGCGGGATGGGACGCGATTACTTCGATCCGGCGATTTTCAATCTCGTGGAAGTCATGAAAGGTGGCGGCAGCGCACTCTATGGTAGCGATGCCATGGGCGGCGTCGTTTCCATGCGGACTCTGGCTGCGGAAGATATACTAACAGACCGAAAAATTGGCGGATTATTACGAGCGCAGTATTTCTCGGTGAATGAAAGCTACGCCGCTCAGCTCGGCGGGGCCACTCGCAGCGGAGACTTCGATTTCATGCTGCTCTACGCCGGACGCGAAGGGCATGAAACTCAGAATCATGGCTCCCTCGCGCCGAATCCCGTGGACTTCACCAGCAACGCCCTTCTCGCCAAGGCTGGCTACGGCCATGGCGAACACCGCCTTCTTGTCACGGCAGAATTTTATGAACGGGAAACCGAAATCGACGCCATCAGTGCCACGATTTCCTCATTCAAGGTCTTCGATGATAGTGTGCTCAATTTTCAAAAAATGACCCGCGAACGCATTGGCCTCCAGTGGGATTACGAGCCCACGGCGAGCTGGATCGACCGACTCGAAAGCCACCTCTATTTCCAAAAATCCGCCACGGGTAGTCGCAATGAAAGCCGCGCGAATGATGTCACCATCGGCGGCGTCACCACTCCCGGACGGACGCGCGATCAGACGATTGATTTCGATACCGATCTGCTCGGTTTCAGCACACTCGCTCACAAAGAATTTTCTTTCTGGGAAATCAATCATCAGGTGTTAGGCGGGCTCGATCTTTCAAAAGAAGATAGTGAAAACCGCTTCTTCCGGCTGGATTCTGCACAGCCACAGGAAAAAAATCGTATCTCATTCGCGCCATCCACCACCGAGCGTTACGGCATTTTCGTACAGGATGAAATCAAGCTCGACGAGGGTTGGATGATCACTCCGGGACTGCGGGCGGACTACCACCAGATCGAGCCATCACTCAGTGCCGCCTATCTTGCGCGGCTTAAAACACTGGATATCAATTCCGTGAAACCACCCGGTCCGTATGAGAATTTCACCTTCTCACCGCGCTTAGACATTTCCTTCAAGACTACTGAAAGCACCCGACTTTACGCCGCCTATTCACGTGGCATTCGAAATCCCACCGCCGAAGAACTTTCCATGATCTTCGACCATCCACCCTCCGGCGGTAGCCCGAGTGGCTCACTCACTGTGCCGAATCCTGACCTCAAAGAGGAAACCAGCCATTCCTTCAAGACCGGTTACAAGGGCGAGCTGGATGCAGGCCGTTTTGAGCTGTCCGGCTTCTATACCTTTTACCAAGATTATATCGAAAATGGCATCCGCACCGGGCGCAAGGATGACGCTGGCCGAGATATACTCACCGTTGAAAATCGCGGTGAATCAGAAATCTATGGCTTCGAGGCCAGCGGTGAGTGGCAAGCCAGTGCATGGTCGCAGCAACTTGATGGACTGAGCCTAGGACTCAGCACTGGCAAAGCCATCGGCATCAACCGCACCGACGACACTTGGCTGAACTCGACCGAGCCATGGAAAACCGTGGCATGGATCGGCTACGATGATCCGGCAGAAAAATTCGGCGTCCGCCTGACCGGCATCTACACCGCTGCCGTGACCCATGTGGATGACACCACCAATCAAGGCGAATTTTTCCTGCCGCCCGCTTGGTTCACGCTCGATTTATCAGGCTACTGGAAGCCCACCGACACACTCACTATCAATGCCGGAGTGAATAATCTGCTCAATGAAAAATATTGGTCGTGGAGCAGCGTCCGTCGTGGAAATGGCCACCTCGGTGGCGGTGCCGTGGACGATCGCAGCACCGCACCGGGCACAAATTTCTATCTCTCACTCACCCAAACATTCTAACGAATCATGAAACCATATCTCTATTTGATCTCTACGATATTACTCATCTCTCCCGCCATCGCCGCACCCGTCGTGCTCACTGCCACCCAAGATACGGACGTCTATCAGTTCACCACCTACCCCACGAGTACCAGCTATTCCCTCGGCGTCAGTGCCAGTAATCATAGTGGGCATTCGCAGAAATCCTTGGTGAAATTCTCCGTTTCCGCCACCACACTTGGCATGTCTGCCTCCCAGATCCAGTCGGCCAAACTCCGGCTTTACGTATTACCAGACGCTTCGACTGGTAGCGGCTTCGGCGGTGAACTCGTCCCCGGAAATGTCTCGGTATTTCCACAGGAAAATCCATGGACCGTTGCCACCACTCGCTGGAGCACATTTGCCCCCGGCGCATCCATCGGCACGCTCAATCTCACCAAAGCCTCGACGGATGCCAAGCCCGTCTGGGTCGAGGCCGATGTCACCGAAACCGTGAAATCATGGGTCGCAGAGACCACCGCCAACCACGGCTTCATCCTTCAGAGCAGTAGCGAAACGATCTCTCCCTCGGTTAGCGTCCTCTTCGCCTCCATGGAAACAGGCTTCCCGCCGCAGCTCGTCATCAGCGAAATCAACTCGCCGCCAGTGGCATTCGTCACCAAACCACTTCTCGCCATCACCCGTGGATTCACTAAAGCCGTCCGTCAAAAATCGATCACTCTCCAAGGCACCAGCAGCGATCCCGATGGCGTCGCGCGAGTCCAATACCGCATCGGCAACGGGCCTCTCAAAACCGCCAGCGGCTCCACTGAATGGAATGTAAAAATCAAACTCGCGAAGGGAAAAAACCAAATCACCCTCATCGCCACCGACGCACTCGGCGATCAAAGCACCGCCAGGATCATCAAAATCCAGCGGAGATAATTCAGACCGCTGGATCAAGGATCGATTAGAACATGAGTCGCTGATTC
>JANORE010000212.1:0-3576 GCA_031415155.1 Akkermansiaceae bacterium
AATTCAAGCCCTGAAGGGGCGAAATTTGATGCGCCACCTCCTGAAAAGTTCCGCCCTTTCAGGGCTAAACTATTTCGTCCACCCATTACCCAGGGCGATGCCCTGGGCTATCGCATGTTGCCCCGTTGGGGCAATCCAGCCCGACATTTTCCACAAAACATGAAGCGCTGCAGTATAGACTTTCAGATAAAAATAATTTAATGACGAACAGGAGTGCCCACATTCCTTATTGAACGATGATTTCTAAATTAACTGAGCAAATACCTAATCGAGAGCGTTTTATCATCCTAGCTCGAGAACCGAGTCCTATCACGCGACAGTTTGAGTCAATTTTCTCATCGCACGGTCAGGTAGAGGTGATTGTCGATTCCGAGCCAAGCTCTGGAGATTCAGTGATCGGCTACCATGGACTGCTCGATACGTTTTTTCCAACGTGGCAAGTTCTTGATCGGAGAGACGAAGGTGCATTTGTCCCGATATGAAACCATCGTGCAAAGTTTCTCACAAGCTTGCATCACTCGGAGCTTGATCTTCTCAAAATCTCAGGGCAATTTCCCGTCCTGCCCTGCACGAGTAGCTCAGCGGTAGAGCGGTCCGCTTACACCGGATTGGTCGGCGGTTCGATCCCGTCCTCGTGTACCATCTTTTTCCCGGACTCCCTGGAAATTTAAAACCGCCAGACGTCGAGCGTTTTCCCCTTCTGGCATCTCTCGGGAGATTCATCGATCACTCCTCGGCTAAGCCAGCCATCTTTCCATTCTAACCAATCCGCGCGGCCTGGGGCCATGAATGAACCGGTATTGATGATTCGGCGGCCATTTCTGAGCCAACAGCCTTGGCGGTGGAAATGTCCGATGACGAGCATCTCCGCTCTCGGGAAATAGCGTTCGCAAAACTCCCCACCCGCCGAGCTTTGAGTCAGCCACGACTCCATCATCTTCATTGCACGCTTCGGTGGCACGGCGGCATCCCATGCTCGCTGGAGGAAATTACACCCGGTGGGATGACTGGTGGAATGCAGCTCGCGAGCCATCTTCCGCGCCAAATACAACCGTTCTTCGATATTTTTATCCGCCTCGGGGTGCTCACCCCACATTTCTAACACTCTTGCGCCGTGGACTAAGATTTCCCGCTTCCACGGTGAGCCATCGAAGAGCAAGGCATCGCCATGAGTGATGATGATTCGCCCGCCTGCGAGCTCCATCCAACCGGGACCGGGCCAACCGGGATCGTGATTTCCTGATAGAAAAACTGCTTCCGCGCCCTCCTCGCGGCAGAGCGACTTCAGCTCTTCTAACATCTCACTGGCTCGCTGGAAAAAAGGCCGCGCCAGTTCTTGCCAAGTGTCGCCATTGAAGATGACTTTCCCGGCTCCTGCGATCAATGGCCGCAGCGTGGAGACTTGCGAGATTCGTGAACCTTGGTGGCCAAGATGGAGGTCTGACAGCACCCGGACCGTCTCATTCATTCGCCACTCGGCGCTGCCGCACCGCCTCAAACAAGCAGACGCCCGTCGCCACGGAGACATTGAGGCATTCGACTTTTCCGGCCATGGGGATGGAAGCGAGGAAATCACAATTCTCTTCCGTGAGACGGCGCATTCCTTTTTCCTCGGCTCCTAAAACAAGGGCCAGCGGGCCTTTTAAATCTAACTCATAGATCGACTTCGACGCGGCGTGATCCGAAGTGCCGACGATCCATAGACCCGCTGCTTTTAGTTTTTCCATCGTCCGTGCCAGATTCGTGACTTGGGCGAATGGCACATGGTCCGCAGCGCCCACGGAAACTCGCCTCACCGTCTCCGTGATCCCCACCGCTTTATCCTTCGGCGCGACGACGACGTGGACGCCGGCGGCATCTGCGGTGCGGAGAATCGCCCCCAGATTGTGCGGATCTTGCACGCAATCGAGGATTAAAACAAAGGGCGCCGCCTGCTGCGCGACGATCGCCATCACATCATCCTCATCCAGCGCAGGAGTGATCGTTTCCACGGTCTGGACGTGGCGGTTTTCACGAGCTTGTTTATTTGGCATCCCGTGAGGTGGAGTAAAACGTGGCTTCATGGCGAAGAATTTAAATGGCTTGGAAAATGGCAACTATACAGGTGCCGTGAGTTGAAGATTTCATAAACCGCAGATGGACGTTAAAAACGCAGATAGGAAGAGATGAAGAGATTTTTTAATGCGTGATCTCAGGATTAATTCCTTCTTCCATCTGCGTGTATCTGAGTCCATTTAGGAAGTTATTTGAAACAGTCAGTTCCTCCATGTCCACTTCGCTCCCATTGCGGTTTAATTTTTGAAATTTTTAATGGATGATACCTGAATAGTTACGGAAAATGGTTAAAATGGGACTTGGTCATTAAAACGCTCATTCTGCTGGAACGTGTGGCTCGAAGGTCATGGCGCGTTCATGTTCGCGGGCTTTCGCGGCTTTGCGAGCTTGCTGATAGAAATGATCTTGCACGCGGAATGCCTTTTCACCCTTGGCGCGGGAAATACGCCGGGAAGTGCCATCGGGCAGAATCTGCGAGGATTGGGTATTGTCCTGGAAATAGGCTTCGAGGATGCGGAGAAGTCTGCGTTTGAGCGCAGGTTCCTCGATGGGAATCATGAGCTCCACCCGTTTTTCGAGATTGCGGGTCATCCAATCTGCCGAGGAAATATAGATTTCCGCATTGCCACCTTGGTGGAAATAGAAGAGCCGGGCGTGTTCGAGAAAGCGGTCGATGACGGAGATGACCTCGATGTTTTTCGAGTATTTCGGGTCGCCCGGTTTGAGGCAACAGATGCCACGGACGTTGAGGCGGATTTCTACGCCAGCCTGCGAAGCGCGGTAAAGGGCGTGGATGATTTCCGGATCTTGTAGGGAATTTACCTTACCGATGATGCGGGCCGGCAGACCTTGCTTGGCGCGTTCCGCTTCTCCGGCGATGAGATCGAGCAAGGTCGGCTTCATCGCCATGGGCGCTGGTACGAGCCGCTGGAAACGTAGAAGTTTCGAGCGGCCAGTCACCGCATTGAAGAACAACGAGGCATCATTTCCATACTCCGGCTTACAGGTGAGATAGGAAATATCGGTGTAAAGCTTGGACGTCGTTTCATTATAATTTCCCGTGCCGAGGTGGACGTAGCGCCGGAGATGGCCAGACTCACGGCGGACGATGAGGCAGATTTTTGCATGAGTCTTCAGACCTTTCACGCCATAGACAATCTGCGCTCCGGCGCGTTGAAGTTCGTCGGCACGGTCGAGATTACGAGCCTCGTCGAAGCGGGCCTTGAGCTCGACAAGAGCGGTGACGTGCTTGCCATTTTCCGCAGCCTTGATCAGTGCATCGATGATCCGGGACTTACGCGCTGTCCGGTAAAGAACTTGCTTGATCGCAATCACATCAGGATCTTCCGCCGCTTGCTCGATCAGGCGCAACACCGGTTCGAACGATTCGTAAGGATGGAAAAGTAACACATCCGTCGAGGCGATGGTCTCAAACATCGAGGCTCCGGGAGTGATCGACGGGGAATTTTGCGCGGGCCAATCCACATCCCGGAGATGGTCGAAACCGGATAGAAACGCGAG
>JANORE010000213.1:0-2218 GCA_031415155.1 Akkermansiaceae bacterium
AAATTTATATCAATGCCAAACCCCTCGTGGAATCCAAGGCAGGTCTTGGCCGACGCGAGGGTGACACCATCCGCGGCGGTTGGGTCACTCCGGCGTTCGCGGATGACTTCGCCAAGGGGCCGGTCACCATCGCCGCCATCACCTTCCTGCGCTATGGCGACCGTGCGATCGTCCAAATGCCACCCGTCCCACAAGGCATCTTCAGCGTGTGGTTAGAGGAAAGAAAACTCCCGTCGCTCGACGCCGCGGTTCTCCGCAAAGCCGCCACCTTCGTCCCCATGCTCTCAGCGGAATGGCAGGACTTGCAGAACCCCGACAACCCCAGCGCCGACCCCGAAGAAGGGAAATTCCAATACGACGGCAAGTTCATCGCCAACCCGAAAATCCCCGGCTCATGGAAAGCCGTCGGCCTCGTGAATGCCATCGAAGACTTTGCGCCCGACAAGAAGACAGACTTCGGTCGCAGCCCAATCAAGCAAGTCACCTTCACGGATCAAGGCAGCACCGCTTCACCTAACTGGATCTGGTCCGGCGACACCCTGATCGATCTGGAAAACAGTATCGCCCTCAAGATCACCCCACAAACCATCGGCGGCAGCGACTACCTCTTCATCGAGTCCGGCGGCTTCAGCGGCAAAAACAAATCCGGCTGGGTGTCTCCGTTCATGGTGATGAAACGCCTGTGATCGTATGCAAGCGAACAAACCCGGGGAACACTATGAGATCCGCCATCGTTTCGGGCGCTCTATCACTGTTAGTGATTCATTCATCGCCAATGATTGGCAACTGAGGACGAGACAAAAACAACAGATTAAACAATGAACATAAGGCCCATCCTTCCGATCCTCTCTGTCCTGCTGACCACCGTCGCGCTGCACGCGGCGGAAAAGCCGAACGTGCTGCTCATCGTCGCCGACGATCTCGGGTGGAGCGATGTCGGCTGGCACGGCGGCTTCGGCAAAACCCCGCACATGGACCAACTCGTGCGCAGCGGCGTGGAGCTCGATGCGCATTACGTCCAGCCAGTTTGCACGCCCACCCGCACAGCGCTGATGAGCGGGCGTTATCCCGGACGCTTCGGCCCGCAGGCACTAGCGCCCAGCAATCTCCGCGCGATGCCGCTTGGCACGGTGACGATGGCCTCCGCGCTGAAGTCGGTAGGTTACACCACCTACCTATCAGGCAAGTGGCATCTCGGCGCGAAGCCGGAATGGATTCCAAATGCCTACGGTTTCGACCACAGCTACGGCACTCTAACCGGCGCGGCCGATCCGTGGACGCACAAGTATCGCGCAGGAAAACCCTACGAAGACACCTGGCATCGCGATGGAAACTTCCTCCATGAGGAGGGCAATGCTACCGAGCTGGTCGCGGCCGAGGCGGTGCGGAGGATCGGTGAGAAAAAGGGGCCGTGGTTCATCTATGTGCCCTTTCACGCAGTGCATACACCCGTCGATGCGCCCGAGGAATACAAGCGCCTATACGACGGCGTGAAGTTCTCCGACGAGCCAGCCAAGCAGGACTCGCGGCTGCGCATGGCGGCGATGATCGCGCAGCTCGATGCCAAGATCGGGCAGCTCGTCACCACGCTGGAGAAAACCGGGCAGCGGGAAAACACACTGATCATTTTCACCAGCGACAACGGCGGCATTGAGTCGCTGAAAAACCACTACGTCGGCACCGTCGGTCACTCGCCGCTGAACAGTGAGAACGACCCGCTGCGCGCGCAAAAGAACACGCTCTATGAAGGTGGCATCCGCGTCTGTGCGTTCACGAATTGGCCTGCGAAACTCAAGCCGCAAAAGTTCGCCACGCCGATGCACGCGGTGGATTGGCTGCCGACCGTGGCCAGCCTCGCGGGCTTTGAAACCAAGGCCGAGCTGAAGTGGGACGGCATCAATCAGTGGCCCGCACTGATGGGTGCACCGATCGATCCGAGTCCACGCACGATTTACATCGCGATGCTGAACGGGCACTCGCTGCGGCATGGTGATTGGAAACTGGTCGCTCCCGGAAAAGGCGAGCCACAACTCTTCAATTTGGCCGCCGATCCTTACGAAAAAGCCGATCGCGCCGCAGCGGAGCCGGCGAAGCGCATCGAACTGCAAACACTCCTCACCGCGCAACGCGCGAAGGACAATCCCAAGCTTCCCGCCGACCTCGCCGGCGTCCACGACTGAACTTATTCCTCGCAGCAATCGCCCCAAACCACGAAAAC
>JANORE010000214.1:0-1629 GCA_031415155.1 Akkermansiaceae bacterium
GCAACAATATCGGTCGGGCCACCCGGCGGGAAAGCAAAACAGCTCGGAAAATACACCCCACATTACGCCAAATTAAATGACGCAGGAAAGTCGGCGGAAAAGTAGCTGAACGAGGTGGTTGCACCAGAAAGAATGACACCCAGATGAAATCATTATCTGGGATCATGAGTCAAAAAAGTCAGAACCCATATATAGCAAGTTGACGCGCCTGTTACCCGAGCCGCAATCGCGTGGGGAAAAGTGCTATGATCGACGAGGTCAGCCACGCCCTCGGCTGGGAGCGCAGCGAGCTTCAAGTTCGGGGTGGTTGTCTTTGACGGGGATGAGGATGCGCTCGAAGGTGTCAGAGCTGAGTGCGAGGCGTCGGCTCCAGCTGGTTCGCCTACGCCGATGGCAATTCGATAAGCCTGAGTGACCCGTTTGGGTAGTGTGCGGAAAATTACTCAGATCCATGGCGGCACGAAGGTGAGCGTTTTATGGATTTCGCGGGTCGCGGCGCGATCAACATCATTTCGAGTCCTCGTTTTCTCAATTCGCAAGCGATGGGTGGGTTTTATTTGGATCCTGTATATCCGCTCAATGTTCCAAACTCCATTTTTGATTTAAAAACGGGTCGTAGGGTGGGTGTTTCCAGATTCAAAGATTGAAACTTGATCTGAAGTGCTTATTTGACGATGCCTTTTGCACTTTATGGAAAACTCTCCTGAAATAACGGGCCGAATCATTCTGGTCCCGACGCCCATCGGGAATCTCACCGACATCACGCTGCGGGCCTTGGAAATCCTCCGCAGTGCGGATCGCATCGCCTGCGAAGATACTCGCCATTCCGGCCAGCTTCTGGCGCATCACGGGATTTGCGGGAAACCGCTGGTCTCACTCCACGAGCACAACGAAGCCCGCCGCGCGCCCGAACTCGTCGCCGCAGCCAGAGCAGGCGAGACCATCGCGGTCATCAGCGATGCCGGGATGCCAGGAATTTCCGATCCCGGTTACCGACTCGTCCAAGCCTGCATCGAGTCTGGCACGCCGCTCGAAGTCTTGCCCGGCCCATCCGCCGTGATCACCGCGCTTATCGGTTCAGGCTTTCCTTGTCACGCCTTCCGCTTCGGCGGCTTTCTCTCGGTGAAATCGGGAAAACGCCGCAGTGCGCTCACCGCCGCGTTGGAATCGGGTGAAACGGGGATTTTCTTCGAGTCGCCCCACCGCATCATCTCCACGCTGGAAATCCTTGCGGAAATCAACCCTCTCGCGAAAACCTGCGTCGCCCGCGAATTGACCAAGAAATTCGAAACCTACCACCGGGGTAGTGCTGCTGAGGTTTTAGCGCATTTCCAAGCTCATCCGCCGAAGGGAGAGATCGTCCTTCTTGTCCACGCGGCGGATTGATTTCAGATAAACTTCACATTTACCCAGCAGACGATTCTAGCGAGGGAACGCCCACCGACGGATCGGTCTCTGCCGCGTAATCCACTCCGGAGAGTCCGAAGCCGAAGAGTCTGAGAAAACTGGATTGATAGCCTTCAAAATCAGCGAGCTCGGCGAGATTTTCCGTGTTCACTTCATTCCAATGTTTGCCGACGATTTCTTGGATTTTAGGAGTCATTTCCCAATCATCCACACGGATGCGGC
>JANORE010000215.1:0-2179 GCA_031415155.1 Akkermansiaceae bacterium
CAAGGCTCAGGAGACACCACGTATAGGCTATGGAAAGGTAGTGAAGCGAGTTTGAAATTTGGTTAGACCTTTCTGCGACGGGAACTACCGACGGCGGCCCAGAAAACCCAATAGTAAAAACGATGCCGGAACAAGAGATGAAACTTCTGGCACTGCGGTAAAGGTAAAGGTGGAATTCGTCAATGATGTGCGGTGCACATCAACACGATCAGAAAATGTGTAAACGCTGAAGGATCTTATCGCAGTGGAACCAAAGTTAACACCCACCCGCACTTCTGGGGTATTATTCGGATTGTTAAGACCGAGAGGCGCTACTGCCGCGATAAGCGTTTGGCCACCCACGGTCACATTACCCGTGAATAGCGAAGCGCCTACCGTGTAGGTTGAATCAATGCCGGATCCTGCTACACCGGGAGCACCAGCGACGAAAGCTTCTGCGGCGATGATGTCGCGGAAACCCCCAGTGGCTCCCAACGAATCCACGTCTTCAATATTAAAAGTGTTCAGAAAGACTGGTGTAGAGAAGGTGAAATCCCAACGTTGGTAGTTCGTGATGGTGCCGCTGATGGTTTTGGCGGTATCATTAATCGCCAATGGATTAAGGTCATTTGAGGAGCCTAGGATGAACCCTGTTGGGTTTACCGAACCTGTCGCATTCAGCAGGCTAGAATTCGCACCTGTCGCGCGGATAGAAGTCCCAAAAAAAGTTGCCGTGAAGGTGACTCCCACGCCATCAGCGGTGGTGGTGGTGCCGGTGCTGCCTACATTGCTGTTTGCTGTTTGGGCAGTAGCGATCGCGTCCAGATAACCGGTCTGCGTTGTCGCCGTCTGGCCTATTGCGCCACTGGTCCATGTGTTGCTGATCAATGATACCGTGCTAGTAGCAGCATGCAATTGAGTAGCGGCTACCAAGATCAAAGCAGAAGTGATCAATTTAGAATGACGGGAGAGTTTCATTTGTACTAGTGACTGTTTTAAGAGGGATAGGGGAACGTTGCAGGTGTTCGATAGCCATACTTGTGCCAGTCGTCAATTTTTTCCTGAATAAATGTAATTATCCCAGCATGGCCGTATTTCGGACCTGAATCGTTACAATAAATGGTAACGATTCAGGCGTCTCTATTTCTGTAACGCATTCATTTACAATATAAAGTTTGAAGATAATACTGGTAATTCCTGCGAACGCAAGACGAGCGTCACCTAGCAAGGTCTAGTCAATTTAGGCGAAAAATGGCAGGGAGAGCCCCTCCGCGTGGTCAAAGTGGAAATGGATGGCAAGGAACTTCTATTAGCCACGGACTTGGAAAGTGAAGCAGGAGAACTGCGTCAAATCCTCAGATTCATGAAAAATAAAGGGCGACTTGAGGACCACGACTCAAATACAGCAAACATCATGCCGAACCGTTCTGATCGTCACCCATATTTCCAAAAGCGGCTGCTTTTTCGCGCGGGAGTTCAGCCCAGAGCCTGACATCGGGAAATGGGGGCTCCATTTGGAGAAGCAACGAGAACCTTTCCGCTAATCCGGAAATCCTTTTCAGTGTCCGCTTCAATGAGGCAACACGCGGTCCAAATTATTTTCCGCATATTCTTGACTAAAATCTGTCATATATCGAGTTATTCTTGGATCACATTAAAAACTGAATGATCTACCAGAACTTTTTCTCAACTGTGTCAGAATCTATCCCGGCAAGACTCGACCAAACATCTCAGGATGCCACCATCCTCGCGACTCGCCGAGCGATGCTCTGTCACCGACCCGCGATTCGCTCGCTGAAAGATTGGATCACCCAAAAACTATTTTTACCGGCGGCGGGGTTGATTGTGGCAAGCAGCTCTGTGGCAGTCGCAGCGGAACGAAGCTCCAAGCCGCTGGCTCCGAAGCCTCCGATGGGCTGGAACAGCTTTGATTCCTATCGGCTCGATATTCACGAGCAAACGAGTTTTGAAAACCTCAAAACTTTCGTCGAGGTCTTCAAACCGGTGGGTTATGAATATTTCGTCATCGATGCCGGATGGTATTATGAATACAGTCTACGGCCTGAGACGCTCGTTCCCGTAGCTGGGAATAAGAATGTTCTTGATGAAAATCTCGATCCATTTGGATACCTTATCCCATCGAAATGTTTTTTCCCGAATGGATTAAAGCCAATTGCTGATGAGTGCCATAAAAACGGGG
>JANORE010000216.1:0-10966 GCA_031415155.1 Akkermansiaceae bacterium
AGTCAAGGCGGGAGGAGCCAAGCAATTCACCACGATCACCCACTTTCACGAATGCAGCGCGACCGGAACTGTCTCTATTACAAAAGGCGCAGGACCATTTTCTGCGAATCTCAACGATCCAAGTTACCCATAATTATGAAACTACTATCTAAAAAAACGATATTCTTGATTCCGTTCTTTGTATCAGGAACCATACTTCATGCACAACCAAATCCTCCAGCCTCTGAGCAGTTGATTGATCAATTAAAACCAGATGATGGAATGGAAAAATTTTATCGTTGTGAAGACCAGATCATAAGGAAAAAAAATATTTCTGACATCGACCGAGAAAAAATTCAAATACGCTTATTGGTTATCGTTCATCATTTCCTGAGAACTCATACGATGCCTGAAGGAAGCATTAGTTGGAATGTGCAACCACCCGATGGAGGTATGCCAGGTTCTTCTCCGGAAGATGTAAAGGATCCCGTTTTGCGCGCTCAATATATAAAGATGCTTGCAGATAATGACGCACTTTCTACGGCACAAAATAAATATAGCTCTCTTGTGTCCATGCGAGCTGATTTGATTCGGTGCTCCGATCTGGTGATAAGACTCGACCCCGGAAACCTTAAAATTGTGTTCGATTTACTTCATGAGCACACGAAGGATCCTATAGCCGCTAAAGAGTTAATGGATCTCATCGACCAATCTGGCGTTACACGTAAGAAGAAGCCACTCGACTGGAAAAGCGTAGAAAAAAATAGTTCACACACATTCAAGAAACGAGAGTGATAAATTCTTCGCCGCAGGAAAAGAAGCTACCTCATCCCCTTCTCTTCATTTTTTTCCCTTCGATGTTCAAAAAAAAGGGGGCGCAGGTGACATCACCCACGCCCCCTGATTTTTACGGTCCCGTTACGGCTTCACCGTGACGACTTCCACCCCACACCAGTTTTGCAGTGTCTCGTCGCCATCGAGGTGGCAGAGCCGATATTCGCGGACTTCTGGGGTGCTGGCAGTTTGCAGCGGGCGGGTATCCACGAATGGGCTGAACATATCCACGCCGAGATCGGTCCAGTCCACCGTCCCTTGGGCGCGGGCTTGGATTTTCACGCCGGACCAACCATTTTTCGACCAGCCGAGGGTGACGTGGCCAGCAATCGCCCCGGTGGCGGTGACGACGGGCGGGCTGCTATTGGCCACCTCCGTGGTGGCGATGATCCCTAGATCCGTGCCGATGGCCTCATTATAGGTGAGCTTGCTTTTGATTTCCCGGATGATTAAGCGCAGGCGGGGTAGGGCTCCGGCAGAGACGGCGGCAGGGCCGGGCGGCATTCCAGTCAGGGCGGGTAGCCCGGCGCTAGGAGTGCCGATGGGGCCATTTTTGATGAGTTCTTTATATTTCACGGCCTCGCTGGCATCGTGGCGGATGATGTTCACATACGTCTGGAGTAGGTAAATGAGCATATTGCAGTCTGCCGTGGTGGTAATCACCTGCGCGGGGGTCATCCCGAGCGGCGAGGCATGGGTGGAGAATTTCACGCAGAAATTCTGTAACCACGGCAGGAGCTGGGTGTCGGTAGTCGGGAATACGTGGGCCATAATGAGTTGTTTTTTAGTTTTATTGTTGAGGGAAGGATCGCTGAGGAAAATACCGCCAAAGATCAATCCACCCCGTAACTATCAGGATTTCAAAAAGATGCACTGAGTTTTTTGAGTCATTCACGCGCGGGAATGGCGGTTGTGGAGGAGCCACTCAGAGTTGCAGAATGATTCCTCAAGCTTGCGGAGGGACCATTCAGGCTTGGAGAGGGACCGTTCAGACTTGAGAAATGACCATTCAGACTTGTGGAAGGACCACTCAGGTTTGCACAAGAACCGTCCGGGGTTGCCGGAGGACCATTCCGCCTTGAGGAGGGACCGTTCAAGCTTGAGGAATGACTGTTCGGGCTTGAGGAGAGACCATTCAAGCTTGGAGAGGGACCATTCAGACTTGCGGAGAAAGTGTGGATTGACACTTGGCGGCGGTGGCGGTGGTCAGCCGCAGTGCCGCGAGTTGTGGAAAAGCTGCGAAGATCTGGGGACGGTGAATATCCTCATTAACAATGCCGGAGTGACTCGCGATGGGCTGTTCATGCGGATGGACTCACGTTACTCCGCGCCATGCAAGGTCGCCACAGTCTCTGATTTTCACCCGCTCTGAGGTGACCCAAAACCCGGTTTTTATTTGGGTTCGTCGTCTTCGTCGATGCTGTGCGTGAGAATGAACTGGAGATCGTCGAGGCCGAGGTTTGAAGCGAATCCTTCATCGCCGAGCACGTTGGTGACGAGCTGGGTTTTTTGATGCTGAAGAATGCGGATTTTTTCCTCGACGGTGTCGCGGGTGAGAAGTCGGTAGGCGATGACCTTGTTTTTCTGACCGATCCGGTGGGTTCGGTCGATGGCTTGGTTTTCGACAGCCGGGTTCCACCATGGATCGTAGAGGATGACGTAGGAGGCCGAGGTAAGATTGAGTCCGGCACCACCCGCCTTGAGTGAAAGCATGAAAACAGACGGATCCTTGGTGGTTTGGAATTTTTCGATTTCGCCCTTACGGTCCTTGGTTTGGCCCGTGAGGTAGTTATAAGGACGGTTTTCCAATTCTAACCGCGCCTTGATGAGATCGAGCATGGATACGAACTGGGAGAAAACGAGCACCTTGTGGCCTTCCTCATGGAGTTGATCGAGTAGATAAAAGAGAGATTCCATTTTCGCGGATTCTTCCTTGAGATACTTCGGATCAATGAGGCCAGGATGGCAGCAAATCTGGCGCAAGCGCATGAGACCTTGAAGAATCGCGAAGGAGTTTTTCTTCACGGCTTCATCCGAATCAAGACCGAGAAGTGCTTTCTGGATACGCTTGAGTTCGTTTTTATAGAGCTCGACTTGGATGCCCTCCATTTTCGAGTAGACTTCCTCTTCCGTCCGTGGTGGCAAGTCTTGCGCCACCTGTAACTTGGTGCGGCGCAGCAAGAACGGGCGAAGACGCGAGGCGAGGCGCATCTGACTGAGCGGATCTTTCCGCTTGTCGAAGCGTTTCTTGAAATATGCGCGGCTACCGAGGACGCCGGGCATGGCGAAGGCCATGAGCGACCACATGTCGAGCAGGCGGTTCTCGATCGGAGTTCCGGTAAGAACCAAGCGGTTTTGGGAATCTAATTCACGAGCGCACTTGGCGGCCTTGGAATCTGGGTTCTTAATTTGCTGGCCTTCATCAAGGATCGTCGTGAGCCATTTAATGCCATTGAGTTCCTCACCACAGACGCGGAGTTGAGCGTAGTTAAGAACGAGGATGTCGATGTTATTCTGGATATGTTCAACATCGATATCGTCGCGGTTTTTGAGAATTTTCACCTTCAATTGAGGAGTGAATTTCCCGGCTTCGCTGAACCAAACATCGAGAACGGACTTCGGACAAACCACCAACGCCGGTTTTTTCATGCCGCCTGTTTTCCGGTGCTCCTCGAAGAGCCAGAGCAGATACGTGAGCGATTGAATCGTTTTTCCAAGACCCATGTCGTCGGCGAGAATTCCACCGAAGTTGTTGACACTGAGGTATGCGAGGAACTTGAAGCCATCCACCTGATAAGGGCGGAGCGTGGCGTTCAGACCTTCTGGCAAATCAGGATTGACCTCAAGCTGGATGTCGCCAGCACGGTTTTTGATGCGTTCCCATGCTTTCGGATCGAAGACCTCGGAGGCCTTTGGATCCGCAAGTTGGAGCGCGTGCATCCGGTGAGTTTCACCCGAAAGATCGAAGGGATCGAGGCCGAGACGGGTGACGGCTTCGCGTTGATCTGCATCCAGTTTGATTTCCAGACGCATCCATGAGCCGTCTTCCATGCGGACATAACCACCACGCGCCGCGACCAATTGGCGGATCTGGGATTTCGAGAGATTGACGCCTTGAACGTCGATGACAATGCGAAGATCGAACCAGTCAATGTCTTGGCCAACAACTTCAAATCTGACTGCCGCCGTGACTGGATCGGCGAGGATCGACCTCAAGCGGAGATCGATATCGAGTTCGATGTTCTCGGGCATCGCCTTGATCCACTCCGCAAACTTCTCAGGAAATTGCTTGGTAATGCGTGATTTGAACGAGATGAGCTTCTCGTCATACGTCAGTCCCATTTCATCGAGAATGGCAGGAACGGGATAAAGATCTTCGCGAGCGAAACGGAGCAGTTGCTTGCCTTTCACCGCTTGTTGTTCCGCCAATTCCCAGCCTTCTTTGGTCAAGCGCTCGGTGCGACGGCCTTTGGTTTCGATGGCGGTGACGTCGATGACGAGGTGCTCCGTTTCAGCAGCCGTGAGGCCAGCGATGAGCTTCATCTCGAACTTCGGTTTCAGCACGAGATCGACGACGCGTTTCTTGAGTGATTCCGGTAAAGTCGCACCAATTTTGCGGAGGAATTCTACACCTTCTAACGAGTCGATCACGCGTTGCGGAATCAAATAGCGAGGCATGACATCCGTTTCTTCCAGCCATCGCGGCGGTCCAGGAAAGACGGTTTCGTCGGATTGATAGAGTTCCTTGCGGCCTGGAAGCAGGCGGACGGAATGAGAAACATTCTCTCCGGAGGCGGTGATGAGTTGGAGAGCAAAGCTCTTGGGATCGTAAGGATCGTCTTCGCAAACCCAGGAAAGACGTTCCTCGACCACTTTAAATTCCCGTTCGTCGAGGTTGACGATGTAGCCGATGAGAGCGGGCTGACGGAAGACGCGATTCATGAAACGGCAAGATTCTTCTTGGTCAAAGTCGAGCGTGGTGTCGCCGTATTTCCGGTAAAATGAGAGGTAATGTTCCCACAGCGTTTGGCTGGAAGCATCCATCAGCAAAGCCGCTTCGTGATGAAGATTGACATAATTTTCGATGTCATTTTTCTCGCGAAGCTGGACCCAGACATTCGCTTTTTCCTCTTTCACTTCGAGGCGAGCTTCGTTGATGGTCGCGACGAGGCGGAAACCTACCGTGAGAGGTGCATCTTGTGGCGGGCGCTCGTTGACTTGCTCAATCCGCTCATACCATGAGGCGACTTCGCGTTCTTGCTCCCAATCCGCCATTTTTTTCTGCACATGACCGAGATCCGTGATCACGCTCATGAATTCAGGATAAGGCAGTTTCTTCTTATAAAATGCGTATGCGATGTAGTTCCAGAACTCGAGAATGTCACCTGGCGGCATCGGCCAGAGTTCTAGCGGTTCATAGGTCGTGATTTCCCAGCGTGGCGTGATGCGGACCATGTCATGGTCGTGCAATTCACCTTCAATGACATAGCGACGATAGCGTTTTTCGATTTTGGTGACAAAGTCAGCCTCTTTGTCGTCCAGCTCACGACCGAGTTTCTCCTCGATGATGTCGAGAACAGGCGTGTCATCAAATTCATTCGGAGACTCCGGCAGGTCTTCGCCCCGGTGCATGCGCTCCATCATCGTCGCATATTGGCAAGCGCCAGAAACCAGATCGTCCTCAGCCGTGCAAGATCCGAACCAGCGATTTCCTTGAAGGCGCAAGCTCGTGCGGAATGTTCCTGATTCATCCTCGACCCGGCCCTGAATGAACAGATGATTACCGAAAATCTGGGTCACGCCGCCGTCTTTTTGCAGCACTTCGCCTCGTTTTCTGGCGTCTTCAGGAAAGCTATTAAGAAAGTTGAGAGTCGCTCTATCTGGATTCATCGCTTCTGGAATTAGAATTTCCGGAATTATTCGCGCAAGACAACCTGCCACGCAACGCCGGGAAGCGATTCTAAGTCATGAAATCCAGATGGCGCAATAAAAACCTTAATATGAAATTTGACACGATCATGTGAAGTCCCTCGGATTCCAACTCTTGGTTGCTTCATTCTAGGAACTCCAAAAATTTCGCCTAGGGCATACCGCCCTCTCATGGATGAAATCGCCGACTGCGTTTTTAGCCGCCGGCCGCCAGCGTGACAATTTCGACACGAGCATTTTCTTCGATCATGATATGTGTATAGTCACGAGGAAACACAGCTTCCTCATTCAGTTCTACCACAACAGGTTGATGGCCAAGACCGATACTTTCTAGTAAATCAGCTACGACCATCGTAGTTTCTAATTCATGAGAATGGCCATTGAGATAAATTTTCATGTGCAGTGATTCTACCTCCATTGGGTCAGTTGTTCGGGAAACGGACAGTCTTTACAATCCGAGAAATCTTCGAGGCAGAAATCTTGATAAATCTGTAGTAAAGCTTGGTGATGGCATACTCGCCGCGTCCACGGGAAGGCTGCTTTTGCTGAACCAAATAGCCGCAGAGAACAACGTTTCACTTGATCATTCGCGGCTGAGTTACGAAGTTTGAAATAACTCTTAAAGGTCATGCCGTCCTCGTGCATCGCCAGCGGAGCAAGATGATTTGCGATCAATTCGAGCGCCTGAGAGCGTCCAAACAAGGCAACTTTCTGCTTCGATTCGGCAGACGTGAGAGTATGCCGATGGGTCCAAAATTCATGCTCCAGAGTTTGGAGGAAGTCGATGACGGGTTTCGCATGGAAGGGGCGAGCGAGCGCGAGGCGTCGGTATTCCGGCCAGACTTTAATCAATTGAGCGAGCGCACCGATCCGGCGATGGGGATGATTTGCCGGACGTTGACCACTGGTTTTCCATGGAATGGCACGGCTACCAGTGGCTTCACAACATGCACGATTTTTCCACCAAGTATCCCACAATCCTCGCAAATATTCGCGAGTATCGGCAGGGGCTTGTTCGTGCAAATCAGACGAAAGAAAACCTGCGGTGCCGAATAGAATCGCTTCAGCGGCCTCACCTTCAGCTCGGAGTAAAGCGAGCGGTGTGCGTTGAGCGAGGAGCTTCATGGGCAAAGAATTTCCTCGGTAGCCTAGGGTCTCAGCAGTCGCTTGAAAAAGCGCCGCATCACGTCCATGAGCATCTGCGGTTCTGAGCCATTTGGCCGATTTTGTCATCGCCCGATGGGTGGCGGCTTCCTCTAACAGTCGATCAACGGCCCCGATGGGCAAGTGTTTCAATGGCGAAACGCAACGTCCAGGATGAGCAATCGCCACCTCGCGCTGGGGGCGGCTCAGTGCATCAGAAAGTTGTAATTCGGTGATGACGATTTGTGGGATCTCGCGGTGCTCATCGGACCGAGTAAACATTCGTCTCGCCTCGGCTTGGAAAACCACGTGCAGCACGACATCGCGAAATGCGGGATTCACCGCGTGTCCGTGTGATTCCCAGTCACTGGATCTAGAATCTAACTCTAACGGGCCAGTATATAACTCATCATCGATCTCGACTGCTGTTTGGATGAAATCGGGACCAGCTCCGCGATTCCATTCGCCGAACTGAATGATTCGCACCTTTTTACCCGTCGTGGTGCGGAAATCTCTGCCAAATGCGCCAGCAAACCATAATGCCTGAAGCTCTAATTCAGGAGGTAAGACGCTGGCGGCTGTTTCCGCAAACATTAAGGGTGGATGCCATATCGACTCTAACAAAAATACGTAAGTCATTTTTAATAAATGGTATCAAGAGCTATTTGGTAACAGCCGGTGGTGGTGGCAGTAATATGTCTAACCAACTTTTTAAAGCCTCTGCTTCTGGTAATGAGTTATAGCGTAACTGAGCATCTTGCAAACCTTGCACCGCAAGCGTTGTGCGGCTGGCAGCACGGTCGATAGCGATCAGATTAAAATCTTGCCGAAGCTTATCCTCCGCTTTGACATAGTATCCTTTCGCTTTGACAAACCATTGCGCGGCACCCGCCTCTTTACGCTCTCCTAGATCAAGTCCAATTGCTTCTGCTAAAATGCCACTCTTCATTCGCTCGGAGGCTTTCCCTAGTTGTTTTTGACGTTCTTGCGGATTATCTTTCCATTCCATCGCCGCCGCTCTCAGTGCCCGAAATTCAATATCACTCTCTTGTTTGACACCGCTGCCATCCAGATGTTGGAACGGGCGATAGAGTGGGTCTCCCACGACAATTCCTTGCCATGATGTCACAGGTATCGCCATCCAGCAGGCTTCAACCCAGGTATGTCCGGCCAGTAATCGCTGGTGAATGATTCCAAAATCATGAGTAAGATGAAGATAAGGTTCATAAACATTTCCAATCGTCACCGCAGCTCCTCTTTCCAGCAAAGGCCCACTCCAGTTTTTTCCTCCGTCGCTAAGTTGTTCTGCACTAAATGAATGTAAATGCATCGCGACAGCTCCTTTGCGAAATCTGAAGCGATGATTTAAGAATGGACCGCTTACATTCCAATCATACCAACCATAATAGAAAGCTGCATCCATCATCGGATAGTTCTTCGGTAGCGTATCCGCAAAACGATCCACCACCGTTGGGATTCCTGCGGCGCGATTCGCCTTTACCACGTTTTCTAACCATTGGTCACCTTGTGGAACTTTGTTTGCGATATCGACATAAGCACGACCCCAGAGTCCCGTTTTTTCGACTTCCAGCGCATCGTGAATCATTCTTTCGCAAGTCGCGAAAGTCGGGGCATCGATCCTTGCTGTTAGAATCAGGAATGGCAAATTTGCTTCACGAATCGACTTTTCACTTTGGTAAAACTTATTTTGTAAAACGGCATCAATCGGCAGATTTTCCACGCCGAACATTGCCAACTCCGAATCCACTGAAGCTTCGTTATGTCCGATAATCGGATTGTTTTTTGGATTTTCCACCTTTTGAGCCTGCTGCTGAATTCTGAGTGGCACGCCACGCATGGTGATTAAGACACGAATCTGATTTGCCACTGGCACCATCATGTTGTCGCCATCTTTTTGGCGCGTCCACCAATTCCGATTTTCAAACTCTCGCCGCAAAGGCTTTAGGATTTTTTCATCATAATCGGTGCGAGAAATATCGGCGACGGTGGGCATTTCCAGAGCGATCAAATTTTCTGCCGGTATTTGGCGAGCCTCACGGTAAATTTCGGCCAGCTTCCGGGATTCTGGTAACTTTGAATTGTAGAGTATGGCAACGGATTCTGGCGAAATCGCGGCATCTAAAAACGAGAAAATTCCTGCGAACAGCAGCAAGATCATCGGAAATAGTTTCATGGAATTCATCATGTCCCGATTCTTAAAGCTGGCAAGGCTCAGAGCATTTCACAGATCAATTTTCAAGCCATCCCAAGCCATTCTGACCGTATGCGGTAATGTTTTCTCGATTTCATCGACATCATAGTCATGAGTGAGATGGGTCAACCAAGTCGCTCTGGCCTTGATTTCGGCCGCCGCTTCCAGTGCTTCACTCAAGGAGAAATGAGTAGGGTGCTCAGTCGGTCGCAAGGCATCGACAATCAAGACATCGACATCACGGAGCAACGACATGGTCTGCTCGGGAATACGTTTCACATCGGGTAAATAAGCGATTTTTCCAGATCTTTGATATTCAAATAAAAACCCGACCGTCTCCACCGCTGCGTGCTCCACGGGTAGCGGAGTCACTTTCAAACCTCCATAATAAAATGGCCCGTCAATAATCCGAACTTCTGGTCTAACATATCCGCCGTGATGACTCTCTGGAAAAAATGCCCAGCCGAACATACGTTTCAGCGTGTCCATACAGCTCTCCGTGGCATGAAGCGGTAATGGTTTTTCTTGATGCCAGCAAAATGCCCGCAGCTCGTCGAATCCTGCGACATGATCGACGTGAGCATGGGTGTAAATCACGGCGTCAATCGCTCTTAGTTTTTCGCGCAGTGCTTGCATCCGCAAATCCGGGCCCGAATCCACGAGCAGCGTTTGATCGCCAGCTCGCACCACAACCGATGAACGGAAACGCTTGTCCCGTGGATTTTCCGATGCACAAACTGGGCAATTACAGCCAATCACCGGAACCCCGACTGAGGTTCCCGTGCCGAGAAATGTTAGAGAAAAATCTGTCGCCATCGCTTCTTGCCGCGAGCCTTGCACAACTCAGGATATTTCGCAAAACGAATGCGGAGGAATCGGTGACGGTCTTTTTACCGAACGCTGCCGTCGCGTTTCGAGTTTCGGGAAATGCTTTTTAAGCTCGCCACTGAGGATGCCTTGACTGCCGAAACCTCGACGGTGGGACATGATGCATGGACTTGAAAACTCGTGAAAAATGGAACGCATCTTTATAACCAAGCATCGTGGCGACTGATTTCACTGAAGCATCACTCTCCAATAGAATACGTGAAGCGTGCCCCATCCGCAAACGGGTTAGAAACTGGTAAGGACTCTGATCGTGAAATCGAGCGAAGAGACGACACAAATAAGGTGCGTCCACTTCACAAGCGATCGCAATGGCCCCCAACGTGGAAACCTCCAGAAATTTCATTTCAATAAATTCCTTGCAGCGCAAATACGTCAAATACGCCACCTTGTCCGTGCTGATAGATTCCGCAGCATCATCGCGACACATCAGGAGAAGCTGGCGGGTAAGCAAAGCGCACATCGGATGTGCCAGCTTAGAGTTGCGGGTCCCACGGTCGATGAGCATGTCAAACACCCGGCGGAGCGGTTCCGCCTTCGCACAGCGTGAAATACAACCCGGTAGCATTTCATACTGCTGCAAAAATCCAGTCACCTCATGCCCCATGAACCCCACAAAGTATTTCTCCAGTGGATTTTCTGCCGAAGTCTCAATCCGATGCGGCAAGGAAGGCCCGTAAATATAAAAGCTGCCAGGAGCCAATTCCGATTCCGAATCCCCTAATTGAAGGAGTCCCCTGCCGTGGCTCACAAATTCTAGGGAAAACCACGGGAAGTCTTTACGATCGATTTGGTAGTCGGAGGCACAGCGCTCAAAGCCACCGAAAACCACTGAGAAGCCCTCATCTTCCAGTGGTTCCAAAAAGAATAACCGCGATGATTCCACTTCATGCGAAATAAATGACGTTGCGGCTTGAATACTTTTCATTGCTCAAACCTCAGTAAAATCGCGATCACAAACAAGACAATAATGTGCATTTAAAC
>JANORE010000217.1:0-4097 GCA_031415155.1 Akkermansiaceae bacterium
CCAAGATACACGAATCGACTTTTACCAACGAGCTGCGGAGATTTTTTCCCAGTATCTTAACGAATTTCCCCGTCATCCAAATGCCGAGGTGGCTTTATGGTATCTGGGAAATAGCTATTATCAATCGGGGCAAATTGACGATGGAAAACGCTGTTTTAGCACCCTGCTCAATCGGCACGGGAACGGTAAATGGGCCGCTGCTGCCGCCTACACCTTGGCTGCGGATTATTATAATAAAGCGGATTATGCCTATGCCGCACCTTTGTTTGAGCGCTACGCTGCAAACGCTTCAAAACCGGAAGAGCGGCCTCGCGGTAATTATTTAGCAGGTAATTGTTACAAACTTTTAGGGCGCGAGCGCGAAGCCACGGGTGCATTTTTAAAAGTGATCGAAGATCCAGCCGGTGGTCTTTTCATACCGCAAGCAAAAGTGGCGCTCGGGCACCTTGCATTTAAGGCAGGAAAATTACAGGACGCCCTCGCTCAATTTGAGGAAATTGTGGCAGCCAATTATACCACAAAAATCCGGGGTGAGGCCGCTCTTCATGCGGCGATCACTGCCACGAAACTCGACAAGACCGAGCTTTCAGAAAAATATCTTCAATTGATTTTGAACTCGGGCGGAATGGAAGATTTTCGATTGGACGCGCAGGTCGCGCTGATGGGAAATCTCTATGCGAGGAAAGATTATCTTAAAGTCATTGAAGTCTTCCGCAGTAGTTCGGCGAAGGCCAAGGGAGATCAAGAAGCGAAACGCCTGATGGTCGCGGGCCTCTCCTACATGCGCCTCAAGCAACCTGGCGACGCACTTCAACTTTTCCGTGAAATTGAAAAATTGTTAGATCCTGATTCAGATCTCGCGATGGATGCTGCTTACAATCGGCTCCTTTGTTTTTTTCAAGTCGAGGGGCGTCATGTTCCAGAGCAAGTCGATGCATTTCTCCAAATCTATCGGAAGTCGCACCCGGAAGATCCTCGCATTCACACGGCGATGGTCATGAAGGCGGAAACGCTATTTGATGAGAAAAAAATGGCGGCGGCGGCCAAAATTTACAGCCAAATCAATATCAGCGTTTTAAGTGAACAGCTTCGCCCCGGCTTTTCTTATAATCGAGGTTGGTGCCTTGCGGAAGCTGGGGATATTCAAGGTGCGATTCGTTCGCTCAGTGATTTCATCCATAAATCTCCAAATGATTCACGCCTACCCATGGCTCTCGCTAAGCGGGCAAAGGCTTACGTGGAGATTGCCGAACCCGCAAAGGCGATTGCTGATTTTGATCGCCTCACTGCTGCTGCCAGCGCCGATGAGCTTGTTTCATTTGCTTGGTTAGAGTCCGCTCGCTTACGCCGTGCCGATAACAATATCCCGGACATGATCGTCCGCTATCAAGCACTTTTAAAAAATAGCAAAGATCTCAATAAAAATCTCGAAGCCGAGGCGAACTATTTCATTGGGTGGGGCTTGGTGAAAAACAATAATGCTAAAGAAGCAGTCACTTACCTCGAAAAATCCCGGGCTTTACGTCCAGAAGCCTACAGCAAGCACGCGGGCTTACTTCTTTCTCTCGGCTACTTCGCCGCGCAAGATCCTGCCAAGCTTGCTGCGGAAATCCGCCTCGCAATCCAGGGGGAATACGAGGGTGATATTCCCCAACAAGCCATCCAATGGTCTGGGATGCAGTCTTATAATTCTGGGGATTACGCCGCTGCCGCGAAATGTCTTGCTCTCGTCGCTAACCCCAAGGAGCCACGCGAAACTCCCAAAGAAGTGTGGCGCTACCTCGCCAAAGCCCGTCTCGAAATAGGCCAAGCAGAACCCGCACTGGTCGCTGCAAATCATGTTCTAGCTGTCGAAGAAAATCTAGGCTGGCGCGCAGATGGATTGTTGGATCGTGGCCGGGCATTACTCCTGCTAAATGGTCCAGCAGAGTCCCGTAAAGATGCCGAGGCGGCTCTCGCTTTACACCCGCAAGGACGCACACTTGCCGGACTAAACATTCTTCTCGGAGATCTCGCGCTCAAAGCTGGCGATGCCAAGACAGCTGCTGGGAAATATCTCATTGTCGTCGGCTTCCACGAGGACAAGGAGCTTAAACCACTGGCACTTTTCAAACTCATCGCTGCTCTCGAACAACAAGCAGACCCTGCGGAGGCCGAGAAATATCGGCAACAGCTCAAGACGGAGTTTCCTGATTGGAAGCCGCCGATTTTCAAATGATTTCTAACCATACTCACTGATTTTTCCCATGATACCTCCTGCTACTGCCGCCGCTCCTATCAAAGTTACGAAACGCAAAGCTGAAAACGCTTGGTCGCCTGATAAATCCTCCGAGCTTTACGGAGTAGATACCTGGGGCAGTGGCTTCTTCGGCGTGAATAAGAATGGCCACGTCACGGTGCGTCTCGAAGATGATAAGGCGCAGGCTGAGATTTCGCTCTTCGAAGTCATCGACGGCCTTCGTGACCGTGGCACGCACTTGCCAGTTTTACTCCGTTTCCGTGATCTGCTTCACTCTCGTATTTCGCAAATCAACGAGTCTTTTTACAAGGCCATCAAAGATTTAAAATACCGCGGCGAGTATCGTGGAGTCTACCCGATCAAGGTGAACCAGCAGCGCCAAGTCATCGAGGAGATTGCCGAGTTTGGGAAAAAATATCACTACGGGCTTGAAGCAGGATCCAAGCCGGAGCTCATCGCGGCCCTTGCTCACATGCATGATCCCGAGGCCTACCTCGTGTGCAATGGCTACAAAGACGAGGAGTTTATCGACCTCGCACTGCACGCTCAGAAAATGGGTCTGCGAGTCATGTTGGTGTTAGAAATGCCCAGCGAACTGAATTTAATCTTAGCCCGCTCGAAGAAAATCGGGGTTTTGCCAAACTTGGGCGTGCGCGTCCGGCTTTCCACCAAGGGTTCTGGCCATTGGCAAGACAGCGCAGGCGATAAATCCGTTTTTGGCCTGAATGCTTCACAAGTGATCAATGTGGTCGATCAACTCAAGGCATCTGGCCATATCGACTGCCTGAAAATGTTGCATTATCATCAAGGCTCGCAGATTCCTAACATCGCTGCCATCCGCGAAGGTGCCACTGAGGCCGTTCGGATGTATTGCGATCTCGTCAAAGAAGGTGCACCCATGGGTGTCCTCGACATCGGCGGCGGCATGGCGGTCGATTACGACGGCTCACATACGAATTTCCACTCGTCCTGTAACTATTCAGTCGCCGAATACTGTGCAGACATCGTCGAAGTCATTTCACAAATTTGTGATAAAGCGGGCGTCGCTCATCCTAATCTCATTTCCGAGTCTGGCCGCGCCGTCGTCGCCTACTACTCGGTGTTAGTTTTCAACATCCTCGACGTCACCACCGCTCAGACCAGCGAGGCCGCACCGCCGATTCCGGAAAATGCACCGCAAAACCTCATGAACATCATCGAGGTGAACAAGGTCATTCATAAAAAAAATCTCCAAGAATGTTTCAATGACGCGATGTATTATCGCGACCAAATGCGTGCCCAGTTTTTCTACGGCGCAGCGACTCTCCGCGAACGCGGTCTCGCGGAGGCATGGTTCTGGCATATCCTCACCCGGATTTCCAATCTCATCGCTGAGCTCGACGACATCCCTGAAGATCTCCGCGAACTTTCCTCCACACTCGTGGACTTCTACTACGGAAATTTCAGTCTTTTCCAGTCGCTGCCAGATTCATGGGCCATCGACCAAGTTTTCCCCGTCATGCCGATTCACCGGCTCGATGAAAAACCGCGTCATCGTGCCGTCCTCGCCGATATCACCTGCGATTGCGATGGAAATATCGACCGCTTCATCGACAAAGAAGACGTGGCAAAAATTCTCCCTCTTCACGATTTCAAACAAGGCGAGCCCTATTATCTCGCCGTTTTCCTTGTCGGTGCCTACCAAGAAACTTTGGGAGATCTTCATAATCTCCTCGGCGATACCAACGTCGAAGAACTGACCGGGTAATTCTTTCGCGAGGAGTGACAGGCCGGTGCCGGCCGGCATCGCACCGGTAATGCCGAGCACTTTCGGGTTCGCCCGGGCGAAGCGCGCGAGGGCCGCACCGAAGACATCCTG
>JANORE010000218.1:0-3429 GCA_031415155.1 Akkermansiaceae bacterium
TTGCTGCGGATAGCCCTTTTTCGATCATCAGCCCAGGTCCTTGATTTTGGGTGGATTGGTTTCCGCTTACCGAAACCTTGCTGGCTGTGGCCCGGATGACGAAGCCGCCGAGTGTGTTCGTCTGAGCGATATTCTTGGTGATTTTTCCAGAACCTGCGCTGCCAAGCACGAGGCCAAACTCGCGGTTTGAAATGAGCTGATTTCCCTCGATCACGGCACTGCCGAGGCCATGATCCGCATGGATTCCATTACGGCTGTTTGCCTCACAGCGGTTATTGATGAGTGTCACGGAGGCTCCGTCCCAAGACTCGATGCCGTTCTCATAGTTACTCAATGACTCGGAATCGCGCAGATCTAGAGTGCTGCCTTTACCCATGACGGCTGCTCCATTCCAACCATTTTCAGAAAAACGGCTGCGAGTGATCGTGGCCCGCCCGCCCTCAATCACGGCGAGACCATGGCCACTGGCATTGGTGAATCTGCAATCGGTAAATATGGCGCTGCCGCTGCGGACCAGAGCTACGGAAAATCTTTCCGCACCCGCAGTCAGTTGGTCGTGGCGGAAACGAATCCCGCTGACGCGTGCTTCCGTGGCTCCGGGACCGATCGTGATGGCGCTGCCGGTTGCAGAAGAACATTCGATGATCGTATTGATAGAACCCGCGCCTTGAAGCTCGACGTTGGTGTTGATGGAAAGCGGTCCTTTCCAAGTGCCTGCCGTAAGGATGATACGATCTCGGTCATGGGCCGTCGCGAGAGCTTCGGCCGGTGTCGCGACATCTTCCGGGACGCGGATCGTGCGAGTGTAGCTCGCGAGTTTTTCCAAGCGTGCGTTGATTTCTGCATCTTCTGGAGCAAGGAATTTTGCCTCGCGTAACCAATCAAGCGCTTGTTGATCGAATTTCCCTTGGTCTCTGGCCACGGCCATTGCGAGGAGTTCGCTGGCTTTCTTGAGATCAAAAGCGGCTTTTTCCAGAGCGGCGGTGGCCGTGCTGAGGATGGATTTCGCTTCTGGATCTTCAGGCGAGAGGCTGAAGACTTGTTGAACATTTGAAATGGCAGCCTCCCATTTCCGCTGATCAAGGGCCTCACGAGCAGCGACGATCATCGCCGCACGGGATTGGCCAGCCCGGGCGGCAGCAATTTGATCCAGAATGACGGCGGCTTCCTTTTCCGCAGGATATTTATCCAATACTTGGCGTGCAGAAGCAGTCGCTTCATCCAAGCGACTCGTCTCAAGCTCGGCAGTCGCTTGTCCGATCCAGTAGGCGACGAACTGCGTCTGCTCTTCCGCCATGCCAGCCTCGATGCTACGGCGGCCTTTCAGCGCAATTTCCGAACCCGGTGCTAGTGAATCCATTTCGGCGAACGCTTGGGTGGCATCTTGCCAGCGACGATTTTCTAACATCGCCGCAGCCTCGCGCTCCAGAACCACAAGACGCTCTGTCGTCCGCGCTTTTCTGGCTTTCTGAGTTTGTAAATGAACGATAGTTCCTACCGCCGCCCCCACCCCAATCATCAGAATCCAAGCGAGATAAGAAAATTTCCGGCGATTGGGTTTAGTCGCTCCTGAAATGGATTGAGGCGGTGAAGAAATCGCCGTTTTATGAGGGGCGGCAGCTCGATTTTGAATCACGGCCAGTGCTTCATCGAATTCAGCGAGTCCTTTTTCAAATCGTTCCGCCTGCGTCTTGCTCGTGGCGGACTTGACCATCTTGGCGATTTCTTCCCGAGCATTTTGGAACTCAGTCAAATTTTCGCTTAGACCTTCGTCTGGGCCAAGACCTAGAATTTTTCGGGCTTCTGTGAGAGTCATTGTAGGCGAGTTTCTAGCAATGTAGAAAGCGGGAGCAAAGCAATTAGCCGACGAATTTTTGGACGATGGGCATTCGGCGTCCAATGCCGAACGCCTTCGAGGTCACGCGCAGACCAGGTGCAGCTTGGTGGCGCTTCCATTCGTTCAAGTCCACGCGGCGTTGCACCCAGCGGACCGTCGTTTCTTCGAAGCCACGACTTATAATTTCATCGGCGGAAAGTTGATGCTCCACATAAAGCTCGAGAATCCCGTCGAGAATCTCATAGGGTGGAAGTGTGTCTTGGTCCTTTTGATCTGGCCGGAGTTCCGCACTGGGCGGCTTGTCGATGGTGTTCCACGGAATAATTTCCCGTTCGCGGTTGATCCAACGGGAAATTTCATAAACTCGGATCTTCGGTAGATCTGAAATCACGGCCAAACCACCGCACATGTCGCCGTAAATGGTGCAGTAGCCCACGGCCAATTCGCTTTTATTTCCTGTGGTTAAAAGCAAATAATTCTCTTTGTTAGAAAGTGCCATCAGCATCAGACCTCGCAACCGAGCTTGCATGTTTTCTTCGGTCACGTCTTCCGACTTGCCTTGGAAAATCGGCTGCATCGTGGCTTTGACGGCCTCGAAGGCATCGCAGATCGAGACTTCGTCGCAACGGATACCGAGGTTTTTCGCGAGACTCAATGAATCATCCACACTGCCGCGCGACGAGTAGGGACTCGGCATGGTCAAGCCGTGGACGTTTTCCGGGCCAAGCGCATCTGCAGCGATGGCCGCCGTGAGCGCGGAGTCGATCCCGCCACTCAGGCCGAGGCAAACACTGGAAAATCCGCATTTCGTGACGTAGTCGCGGACGCCGAGGACGAGCGCGTTGTATAATTGCTCGGTATCACAAGCGACCGGAGCGACCTCGTTTTCGGCAAGAGTGAATGGATTCATCACGCAGCAAGCTTCACGAAATCCGGGAAGTTGGGCGAGCATGCGACCATTCGCATCAGCAACGAGCGAGTGTCCATCGAAAACGAGTTGGTCATTTGCGCCGATCGCATTGCAATAAACTACCGGGACTTTCGCATGACGGGCGATGCCGCCGATCATCGAGCGGCGAGTAAGCGGCTTGCCCAGATGGAATGGCGAGGCACTGAGATTGAGTAATAAGTCGATCCCTTTTGCCGAGAGCTCTTCGACAGGGTCGCGATCATAAAATGGCCTTTGAAGATAATCCTCTGTCCAAATATCCTCACAGATGGTGACGCCGATGCGATAGCCGTTCCATGAAATCGGCTCGCAGAAATCGCTTGGCTCAAAGTAGCGACGCTCGTCGAAGACATCGTAAGTCGGCAGTAAGGTTTTCCAAATACGATGCTGGATCTTGCCATTTTCGAGCCACGCCGCCGCATTGCGAAAGGGTTTCCCTGGATGGGTCGGAGGGTGGTGATCCACGTAACCGACGAGCAGCGGCACCTCGCGGATTTCTCCGGCCAGATAGTCTAACGCTTGCAGACATTTCGGGACAAACTGTGATTTAAAGACCAAGTCGCGCGGCGGATAGCCAACGAGTGATAGTTCAGGCGTGATTACTAGATTTGCGCCCGCTTCGAGGCATTCCCGATAAGCTGCC
>JANORE010000219.1:0-9729 GCA_031415155.1 Akkermansiaceae bacterium
CGAAGACGCGGATTGTATTCATCAATTTCCCCACCAATCCGACCGGAGCCTGTGCCTCCCGTGAAGACTTGGAAGGCATCGCAAAGCTCGCCATCGAACACGACCTCATCGTCCTAACAGATGAAATCTATAGTGAGCTCCGCTATGATGATGGCGACCCGCACGTTTCCATTGCCTCTCTGCCGGGGATGAAGGAACGAACGATTTTGCTGCATGGTTTCTCGAAAGCATTTGCCATGACTGGCTTCCGCCTCGGCTACGCTTGCGCGCCGCAACCGATCATCGAAGCGATGATGAAAATCCATCAGTACTCCATGCTGTGTGCGCCGATCATGAGCCAACATGCTGCCATCGAAGCCTTGAACAATGGGAAACCCGCGATGACTGAGATGCGGAATAGCTACCATCAACGCCGCGACTTTTTAGTGAAACGGCTCAATGAAATCGGTCTCGATTGTCACACGCCGGGCGGTGCATTTTACGTTTTTCCAGACATCCGCAGCACCGGTCTGAGCAGTAAGGAATTTGCGATGAGATTGTTAGAAGAGGAAAGTGTCGCCTGTGTGCCAGGAACAGCTTTCGGTCCATCGGGCGAAGGTTTTTTACGCTGTTGCTACGCGACGGCTTTTGAAAAAATCAGCATTGCCACAGATCGGATCGAGAGCTTCGTCAGCAGGTTGAAATAAGCATGGACACGAAGCCAAGCACGCAAGATCCAGAGCGACTCACTTGGGCGCATGTCGTTCCATTCGCGGTTTTCATGAGCTTCACGCTGGTGATGCAGCTCGTGAGTGGATTCATCGAGTGGAAACATCCCGATGCGCCATGGTGGCGGCAAGATCCGGCGCAGTTTATCTATCCTCTCCAGTCGCTCATCACGCTTGGCTTCTTGATATATTATCGGCGGAGTTATACCTTTAACGGATCAGTGAAGTGGTCATTGATCGGCGTGCTTTTCGGCGCGGTCGGCATCGGTTTCTGGTTATTACCCACGTATCTATATGATACTTGGGGGCTGATTGGAAAAACCGAAGGTTGGCTAAAAATGTTAGGAATCACGGAACGTAAAGAAGGCTTCGATCCCGGCCTTTTTCAAAATCCATATGCTTACTGGGCCTCACTCAGTTTACGCTTCTTGCGTGCCGTCGTCGTGGTCGCACTGGTTGAGGAAATTTTCTGGCGTGGTTTTTTGATGCGTTTCGTTTGTGATCGGGAGGGGGATTACTGGAAGCAGCCATTTGGTCGCGCGTATTGGCTGTCATATCTCATCGTGACTGGGCTTTTCATCGCCGCCCATGCCCCAATGGATTATGCCGCAGCCTTTGTTTATGGAAGTCTGACGTATCTGTTTTGTGTCTGGAGTAAAAGTCTCGGTGCGTGTGTCATGATGCACGGCACCGCTAATTTTCTAATGGGATTATATATCATGAAGACTGGGAATTATGGGCTGTGGTGAATTGATCCAAAGCGGGCGGGAACGGTGCCGCTTTATCCGAGCCCGCCGCATTCCCGGTGATGTTAAGGGTGCCTGGAGCGGAAGGATTTGACCTCCTGTGGCAAGGTGGAGAAGTCGCTGAAAAATCTCAAACTAGACCTTGTAACTGTCGGGCGTGTGTTTAAATATATATCCTTAAAGCTTAATGAAATGATTATGACATTGAAAACTTTTGTTTCCATTCTTTCGGTTTTATGCGTGGCGATTCTACCGTGTCTAGCGTCGCTGCAGCCTTTGGACTACCGACTCTCAGGCACTTTCGATGAGGAGATTGATCCCGGAAATCCGGGCAATATCCGTGCGTTAGGAGGTGCAGTGGGCTACATCAACGACGGAACATGGGTGGCTTACAATAACTTCAATTTCGGGACGGGAGCGACTCATGCCTACATTGAGGCGGCCTCTGCCAACTCCGGTGGGACGATCACGCTGCGCACCGGTACCTCCACCGGCCCGGTGATCGGCTCAGTCAACATCCCAAACACAGGAGGCTTTTCGAACTTTCGGGTTTTTGATTTCCCTCTCACTCAACCGATTTCTGGTAACCATAAACTCTACCTCACCTTCTCGGGAGGCGGTGGTTATCTATTCGATACCCGAGCATTTTGGTTTCCGCAGGTGGGACCCAACTTGAAGCAGGCGGGCAGTGCCTTCAATGCCACGGGTTTCGACGATGAATCCCACCCGGGGACTTCCCCAGTGGTTGCCAATAACGGGGTGGTGGATTCGATTGAGGGTGGTTCCTGGGTGGGTTACACTGGATTCAATTTCGGCACGGATTCCAATCGCATCGAGATCGAAGCATCGGCCGCAGGCAAGGGCGGGCGTATTGAGTTACGCATGGGCAGTGAAAATGGCAGCGTCATCGGCGGGCTCGAGATCGCCCACACGGGGAGCTGGACGCATCACCGGATTTTTTCGGTAGAGCTCTCTCAGAAAGTAAGTGGCATCCACGATTTGTATCTGCGCTTTATGGATTCGAATTCCAGTGCTGCGGAGCTGTTCCGCCTGAAGCGATTCTCGGTTTTTCGTGTGGCCCCGCTTCCTTTGGCGGCCAGCCAAGAGAGGTTGAACGTGTATCCGCCAGTGTCGGGTCTTGATCCATCGCCTTATTATACTTTCTCGGTGCAGAAGGTGAGTGCGCTCAATGCCTCCAAGCAAAATGCGACCAACTGGCTGCAACCTTTCGCATGGTTTACGAAGTGCGTGGATTACCCGGCAGATCCACAAACCAGCTCGGCTTATTACGCGGGTTTCTTCGGCTCTTGGTCCCACACGTATTGTAACTTCGAGTTAGATCCAAGGACTCCCATCGTGGTGAAAATCACCCGCTTGATCAAAGCAGGTGCGCCATCAGGCCCCATCACCACCGCAGTCGCGCGGCCTGCACACAAAGTAATTTCCACTGAGGTTATCAATGGCGATGTTTACGTCACAATGAGAGAGTCTGGACAGGTGGCAGTAGACATCGATGGCCAGATGGACTCCCGGGACACGCCGCGGGCGATCGTGACGGGTAGTGGTGTCTGGGGTTCTCAGGGGTTCCCCCATCGCTCGGAGTTACTTGGTGCGCACGGGGTGACGATTTTCGCAAACCCGGTCATCGAAAATAAACCTGACCCCATGGGGCCAGGGGTATTTGCCGTAGAGCCCGGCACGCTACCGCCGACGGATGGGACTTGGACGACTTTGTATTTCAAACCCGGCATCCATAAACTGTCTGTCGATACAAATGGCGATGAACGCGGGTGGCAAGTCACCGACCCGCTACCACTCAGGAATGGTAAGAGTTATTACATTCCTGGTGATGCGATCGTCTATGGAAACATGAGTGATTACCAAGATAACTTGGCAAGCACGGACATCCGGGTTTTCGGGCACGGGACGCTGTCTGGGGCCAAGATTCCGCATTTCCAAGACTTCCCGCCTGGGACTACTCCCACGGCTAATATTCCACCCGTCGGGAGCCCTGAACGCGAAGGATACATGACGGATGACGGTGCATTTCTACCCCGAGAACTCAACGAAAAGCTACAGATGCTTTCGCTATCAAAGGCGGACAATTGTCATTTTGAAGGGATCACGATTGCAAATCCGCCGGAGCACGGCTTCCGGATGTATCACGAAGGCGACCGGGGAAACTCCCTGCGCTGGTTGAAGAATATTTCTTGGCGGGTCAATAACGACGGCGCGAGTGTCAACGGGAAGGGCGTCGTCGAAGATTGTTTTTTCCGTCACCAAGACGATGCGCTATACATTGATGGAACAAACATACGGCGTTGTGTTTTTTGGTCGGATGTGAATGGGCTGCCGTTACGGTGTAGCTTTATTGTTAGAGATCGGGACGCTAGCTACCCAGTTTATGAACCCGCAGATTTGATCGTGGAGGATTGTGATATCATCTATGCCCGCGGGGTGTTTAGTACCGGCGATGGCAATAGTGACTTCGGAGTGATTTCCACCAACAATGCGGCATCAAGTCGTATCTACAGTGACGGCACCCCCAACACCGCGCAGCATTTGATTTTTCGAAACATCAGGATCACTGATCCACGGCCGCAGCGGTTTTTCATCGGCTTTGAGGATCCAGGTACCCAACCGCAATTCCGAGGTTGGGCGGGTATCCGGTTTGAAAATATTGATTTCCGCTTTCCGAACACCTGGGGGTGGAAAAACCGTCTCTTGAGCTCTGCCACTGCGCCTGCTCGTTTTTGGAATTTTGGCAATGTGACCATCGCCGGTCAACTTCTGGACGCCACCCTGTTCGCGGATCCACTGCATTTTCAAACCAGCAACACATCCGATATGATCTTCAAAGGTCCGAGCTTCCAAGGTCCGAGCTTCACCCTCACCACGCCGCCACCCGCTAACGGCTACATTTCATCCGACCCGGTAGGTAGTAGCTTCCTCATAGACACTTCCGTGCAAATGACGGCGATTCCCGCACCGGGGTATGTTTTCAGTTCTTGGGGAGGCGCGCTTGCTGGCTCGACGGACAACCCGTCAACCTTGGTCATGGACTCCAACAAGACGGTGACGGCGATTTTCACCTTGCTGAACCCACCCTTGAAGAACGTGCTACTCGTCGTCGGCGACCCGACTATTCCGAATGCCTCGGACACCGCGATTCACGATCGCCTGACAAGTTTAAACTACGGCGTACAGATCGTAGATGATACGGCGGTCTTGTCTGCCGATGCCACAGGCAAGGATCTGGTGATCGTTTCTTCCACGGCTACCTCAGGTGCGGTAAATACGAAATTACGAGATATTCCAGTGCCCGTCATCAATTGGGAATCCGCCTTGCAAGACGACTTCCGTTTCACCAGCTCCCTGCCGACGGACTCAGGCACCCAGACCAACCAAGCCGCACTCAACATCGTCCAAGCAAGTCATCCGCTTGCCGCTGGCCTTCCCGCCGGAAATCTAACTGTCACGTCCAGCTCAATCGGTTTTTCGTGGGGCTTGCCAGTGGGTAATCCGTTGATCATCGCAAGACTGACCGATGGCACGAATCATCCCTGCCTTTATGCCTACGAATTCGGCGCGGCGATGAATGTTGGCACCGCGGCCGCACGGCGTGTTCACCTATTTTTACAAAACGATACCTTCAATCTACTCAATGCCGACGGCCTGAAGCTGTTCGACGCTGCCCTCACCTGGGCCATGAGTCCGCCTCCGAGCAATACCTATGCTTCATGGGCCACATCTCATGCTTCCGATCAAGCACCCGAAGCGGATTTTGACGATGACGGCATACCCAACGGGGTAGAATATTTCATGGGCCAAACTGGATCATCCTTCACCCCGAATCCATCGGTCATCGATGGTAAGGTGATTTGGCCCAAAGACCCCAATGCCCTCGCCACTCATCTCGTCCAGACATCCGTCGATATGATCGACTGGGTTCCTGCCGTGGCGGGAGTGATCGATACAGGAACCTCGGTGGAGTTCACCCTGCCGGTCGGCGACCCTGCGCGTTTCACCCGCTTAAAAGTGACGGTGATCTCAGTTCCAGTAAATCCATAAGAACTAGGGATACACGGAAGTTTCATAAAAATCTGAGTCGTTAGTTTGCTGCCGCGAATGATATTTTTTTGTTTAGCCCTTCTGGCTGGTCTACATCATGTTGCACCACCATGAAGTTACTCCTCATCGGCCACGGCTATCTCGGCCAAGCCATCAGCCGTGAATTCCGTGAAAATGGCTGGGAAGTCACCACCGTCACCCTCTCCGGCGGAGATGGCTCCATGGCTTGTGATGTGGGAAATGCCGATGACGTGGGAAAATTACCTCTCGCGGATTTCATCATTCACTGCGCGGCTTCCGGTCGTGGCGGCGCGGAAGCCTACCGGCACGTCTATGTCGACGGCTGCTGTCACTTGACGAAAAAATTCCCTGGAACGCCGCTGCTTTTCACCTCCAGCACGTCCGTTTACGCCCAGATCGAGGGAGAGATGGTCAGCGAGGAAAGCCCGGCGATCCCAGATCGGGAAACAGGAAGTCTGTTGCTAGAAGCAGAGAAAATCACCCTCGCGGCAGGTGGGATTGTCACACGGCTATCAGGAATTTACGGACCAAGTCGTAGCATGATTTTGAAAAAATTTCTGAGTGGTGACGCCATCATTGAGGAAGACGGACGGCGCTTTCTCAATCAAATCCATCGCGACGACGCTGCCCGCGCGATCTTCCAGCTCGCGTCATCAGCCGCAGTCTGGCGCGGAAAAATTTTCAATCTCACCGATTCCACACCGCTCACTCAGCTTCATTGCTACGGGAAATTGAGCGCGATTTTCACCCGCCCGCTTCCGTCAAGCGGTCCTCGTGATCTCGACCGCAAACGTGGCTGGACGCACAAACAAGTTTCTAACGAAAAGCTTCGCGCCACAGGTTGGCAGCCACGTTTCCCTTCATTTCTCGATGCGGCTGAGGAAATCGCGAAGACCCTGTGAAGTAAGCAGCTTGGCTTTGACCTACGTCAGATTTCTGTCTATTTCCCGCTTCATTCCCATGAACGAGCAAATCGACACCATCCAAAATGAAGCGCTTACGCAAATTTCCGCGGCTGCCGATGAACGGTCGCTCGATGATGCACGAGTCGCGGTGCTCGGTAAAAAAGGCACGCTCACCCTGATCGCCGCCGGAATTAAGGACGTGCCGAAGGAAGATAAAGCCACCGTCGGCCAGCTTCTCAATGCCGCCCGGACCCAGATCACCGCCGCACTTGAGCAAAAGCAAATCGCCCTTCGGGAAATCGCAGACCGCGCGGCTCTCGCCGGAATCGACGTGACTTTGCCCGCTCGCCAGCTTCATGTCGGCTCGCTGCATCCGCTTACATTGATCCGGGATGAAGCGATCCAGATCCTCCGCCGCATGGGCTTCGCGCTGGCCGATGGACCAGAAATCGAAGACGAGTTCCACTGCTTCGACGCGCTCAATACACCCGCCGATCATCCGGCACGAAATGAGAAGGACACCTTCTATTTCGACTCTGGGAAGCTCCTACGCACTCACACTTCCAGTGTGCAAATCCGCACCATGGAAACCCAGACGCCTCCGATTCGGATCATCGCTCCCGGCTCTGCCTACCGCCGTGATGAAATCGACGCAACGCATCTCTCGGTTTTCAATCAACTGGAAGGTCTCTTCATCGGCGAAGATGTCTCGCTGCCTGATCTCAAGGGCACGCTGGAGTATTTCCTCCGCGAACTCTTCGGCACGAGCACGGAAGTCCGATTCCGCCCGCACTTTTTCCCATTCACAGAGCCGAGCTTCGAGATCGATGTAAAGCTCACCATCAAGGGTCAACTTCCACGCTGGATCGAAGTCGCGGGCTGCGGCATGGTCGATCCGGCCGTTTTCGAGGCGATCAATCAATCTCGAAAGGATCACGCCTTCGATCCCGAAAAGGTCACCGGTTTCGCCTTCGGCATGGGCCTGGACCGCCTAGCCATGATCCGCTGGGGAATCAAGGACATCCGCTTGTTGATCGAAAATGACACGCGGTTTCTCAAGCAATTCGCCTAAGAATTTTTCAACCGCAGATGAACACAGATGGACGCAGATAAGATTCAAAAATTCTTATTCGCAAGATTCGTAAGATTCGCGGTGCCTACCCTCTTTATCCCTTCTTCCATCTGCGTTCATTAACGTCCATCTGCGGTTAAAAAAAATCTCTTCTCTCATGAACATCTCTCTCAACTGGCTAGCCACCCATCTCGATCTTTCTGGTAAATCCATCAAGGAAATCGACGACCTTTTCACCTTCGCTGGAGTGGAAGTGGAAGGCATGATTTCCAAAGGCATTTCCTCGGAAAAAATCGTCGTCGCCCAGATCATGGAAGCCGTCCAGCATCCGAATGCAGATCGGCTCAAGGTCACTCAAGTCGATTGTGGGGAAGCCACACTGCGGCAGATCGTCTGCGGTGCACAAAATTACCAAGTCGGGGATAAGGTTCCGTGCGCGCTCCCTGGGGCAGAACTTCCCGGCGGCTTCACCATCGGCGAAACCATCATGCGAAAAGTGGAATCAAAGGGCATGCTCTGCGCCGCTGCCGAGATTGGTTTACCCGCTGGCGAGGACGGTCTTCTCATTTTACCCGCCGACTCAGAAATCGGAAAACCCGTGAAATCACTCTTCGATTCCGACACCTTGTTAGAGTTAGAAGTCACGCCGAATCGCCCCGATCTCCTCAGCCACCGTGGCATGGCCCGTGAGCTTGCCACCTTGCTCAAGACACCACTTTTACCATTGGAAATTTCCCCGCGTCAGGTGGAGACGGCATCCACCGTCGAGCTCGCAGCTCCAGACGCTTGCCCACTCTACACCGTCGTGAAAATTTCCGGCGTCACCGTGAAAGAGTCTCCCGCTTGGCTCAAGGCACGCCTCGAATCCATCGGCCTGCGCCCGATCAATAACATCGTGGATGTCACGAACTACGTCCTCCACGAACTCGGCCAGCCGCTCCACGCCTTCGATGCCGCCAAGCTCACTGGTGGGATCATCGTTCGTCATGCCGCCGCTGGCGAAAATTTCCTCTCGCTCAATGATTCATCACACACTCTGACTGCCAATGATCTCGTCATTTCCGATGCCTCAGGACAGGCTCTCGCTCTCGCCGGAGTCATGGGCGGCAAGGATAGCGGGGTTACCGAGACGACGACGGACATTCTACTGGAGTCGGCGTATTTCACGCCACAAGGCATCCGCCGCACCTCGCGCTCCACGGCACTTTCCTCGGATTCATCGTATCGTTTCGAGCGTGGCGTGGATCCATCTGCCGTCTTGCCGGCTTCGGCCTTCGCGGTGAAACTCATCTTAGAAATCGCAGGCGGCGCCGCAGAACCGACCACACAAGTCGCGGGTGAAGCACCTGTCCTCACCCAGCCTGTCGCGCTCGATTCCAAGAAACTGGATCAACTGATGGGTGGCTCGATTTCTCTAACCGCCGCCGAGGAAATCCTCACCCGCCTCGGCCTGACCAAGCTCGCCCATGACACTTGGAGCGTCCCATCCTTCCGCGCCGATCTCCAGCGCCACATCGATCTCGTCGAGGAAATCGCCCGTGTTCACGGCCTCGACAAGGTGCCATCCCGCCTGCTCGGAACCTTCGTCCCAGCCAGCCCCGTCGATGCAGCCTACGATGCAGACATGGTTCTCCGTCGCCGCCTAGCAGCTCTCGGCCTGCACGAGTGCCAGACGATCAAGCTGATTTCCGACGCGCAAGTTTCTGATATTCTACCGCTCCGCCCGCTGCAAGACGGTGACATCATCCGCGTGAAACTTCCCCTGAGCGAGGACCACGCCGTCATGCGACCGAGCATCGTTCCCGGCCTCATTGCCTCTGCTGTTAGAAATGTCCGGCAACAAGCCAAGTCTCTCCGGCTTTTCGAAATGGGCCGCGTCTTCCGCAATGCAGGTGGCGGTAAGGCGAAGGACCAAGAAAGCGATACACTCGCGATTTTACTTTCTGGTTCCACACTTCCCACCGGCTGGTCGCAAGCGGAACGGGCATCGGACCTTTATGATTTAAAGGCGATCCTCTCAGCCTTGTTAGGAGAACGGAAAATAGCGTTTGCGCCCAAGGATCGTCCCGGTTTCGTCCTTGCCAGCGACGTCAAAGCGGACGATCAGACGATCGGTATCTTCGCGCGGCTGGCACTCGCTCGCGAGCGTGAGTTAGATTTCACCCATCCCGTTTACGTGGCGGAACTCGATCTCGGAAAACTCCGCA
>JANORE010000220.1:0-2948 GCA_031415155.1 Akkermansiaceae bacterium
CCTAAAGTGATGCCTACATGATCGTGCTTTTTCCAATCCTCTGCTGGACCGATGATCCGTAAACTTCCCGACATGCCCAGATGAATGAGCAGGGTGGAACCATCATCGACTTCTAACAAAAGATACTTCGCGCGGCGAGTCACAGCCAGAATCCGTAAGCCCTCCAGCTCGGCGATATTTCCAGAAATCGCTTGTCGTAAATCGTAGCGTTTCACGATGACTTCCGTCACCACCGCTCCGGTAATATGTGGCTCGATTCCGCGCCGGGTCGTTTCTACTTCTGGAAGTTCTGGCATGGCTTCTTGTTATTTTTTCAACCCCCCATGAACAGGATGAATGGAAATTCTTTAAATCCGTTGTCTTTTATCGCCGGCTCAGTCAAGCAAGCCGCGTGAAAAAAGCTTTCATCCTAGGTGCCGGACTTGGCAATCGTCTTCGCCCACTCACCTCACGCCTGCCCAAGCCACTGGTGCCGCTATTTCATCGTCCATTGGCCGAGTGGGCGATGGCGGCTTGCTCCCAAGCCGGGATCGAAAAATTCGCAATCAACACGCACCACCTTCCCGAAGCGTGGACTCATTTCGGCACGGGAAATGATGTCACTCTATTTCACGAACCCGTCTTATTAGAAACTGGCGGCGGCTTAAAAAACATTGCCGATTGGATCGCAAATGACTCCCTGTTAGTTCACAATGGCGACATTTTTTCGACATTGCCGTTAGAAAAACTCATCGCCGCCCACGAAGCATCGGGTCTGCCAGTAACGCTGGCACTGCGCTCAGACGGCATCGCGAGGCACATCGCGCTTGATCCCTCCGGCGCTCTTGTCACGGACATCCGCAAACAACTCGGCCACACCGATGGCACTCACGTTTTCAGCGGAATCTACTGCGTGAGTCCAGGTTTCCTCGATCTTATTCCGGCGAATCAAAAAATTTCCGTCATCCCGGCATTTCTCGAATTGGCAAAAATCGGCCAGCTCGGAGCCATCGTTCTCGATGAGGGTGTCTGGTTAGACCTCGGCGATCGGGAATCTTACCTCCAAGCCCACCGCGAGCTGGATCTCGGCCCGGCCATCCATTCATCTGCCATAGTTGAGGATGGCGCTGTGGTAGAGCGATCTGTCATCGGTCCGTTTTCCCACATTGAAGCCGGGGCCGTCATCCGCGACTCGGTGGTTTGGGAAAACTCCCGAGTTGGCGACGGAGCGGTGTTAGAACGTTGCATCGTCTTCACCACCGATCCTGTGACAGGCAACCATCAAGAGGAAGATCTGTAGAACAGGCATCGCAATGATCCACTTCACAACCCAAAAACCGCCCTGTGTGTGATGGCGAAAAAGGCAGCGACTAGCGCATCGGCACTGAGGGCAACGCTTCGAAGCCTCTCGGCCCACAGCATTCCAGGCCAAACGCCCTGTTCCACCACCTTTGAACTTTTGGCTCATGCTCCCAAATCGATCCAATAAAATTCTGAAATCCGCATATTTCACAAGATTACTTCTAGAAAATTGCATCCAGTGAGCATTCTCTTGCATCGTTGGAAATGGCTGCATAGCTTTCCGCGCCGTGCCGATTACTGCCATTCTAGCCCTTGAAGATGGACGTTGTTTCGAAGGAACTGCCTTCGGAGCAATTGGAACCACTACCGGAGAAATTTGTTTCAATACCTCGATGACAGGTTATCAGGAGGTCATCACTGATCCTTCTTATCGAGGCCAGATCGTCGCGATGACTTATCCACAGATCGGAAACTATGGAATCAATCCCGAGGATTCCGAATCCGGCGCACCACACATCCGCGCCTTTGTCATCGGTGAGCTTTGTGAAATTCCGTCGAATTGGCGCTCAAGCCAATCGCTCTCTGCTTATCTAGTAGAACACAACATCCTCGGCATCGAAGGCATCGACACTCGTGCTCTTACCAAACATCTTCGTTCTCGCGGCGCGATGAGAGCCTGTGTCACGACGGAGTTGGACGCTGCCGGAGCCATCGCCGCAGCGAAAGCCTCGTCTTCCATGGAAGGCATGGACTACGTTCAAGAGGTTTCTACCGATAAATCTTATCTCTGGAGTGCCGAGTCCCGCGAGTGGAGTTTGCCCAACGAAATGGCACATAAAATCGGCTATTATCAGGATTTACCAGCCGTCAGGCATCGCATCGTCGCCTATGATTTCGGCCTCAAATACAATATTCTTCGTCGCCTCCGGCAAGCGGGTTTCGAAGTAGAAGTCGTCAATTCACGCACGACCGCCGCTGAAGTATTGGCGAAAAATCCGGACGGTATTTTTCTTTCAAACGGTCCCGGAGATCCCGCCGCGCTCGGCTATATCCACGAGGAAATCCGCTCACTGATCGGGAAATTACCCATCTTCGGGATTTGTCTCGGCAATCAAATTCTCGCTCACGCCTTCGGTGGCAGCACCTTTAAACTCAAGTTTGGCCACCGCGGCGGCAACCAACCCGTCAAAGATCTTCGAACTGGGAAAATTTCGATCACCTCACAGAATCACGGTTTCGCGGTGGATCCAGACTCACTTCCACCAGAAATTGAAGTGACACATATCAATCTCAATGACGGCACTGTGGAAGGAATGCGTCATCGCGAGCTACCCGTTTTCAGCGTCCAATATCATCCTGAAGCTGCGCCCGGCCCGAACGACGCGGCTTATTTCTTCGAGGAATTCGCAGCGTTGATTGATCAATCAAAGCCCTGATGAATCCACCCAAATTCTGAACGGAGAGGCTCCGATCCGCGATTTCGTGATTTCAAACTATACTGCCGCGCATGATGATTTGTGGAAATGATACCGTCGCTCAAAGGATTGCCCCAACGGTGCAACATGCGATAACCCAGGGCAACGCCCTGGGTAGAGAAATCCTAAGGAATTCAAGCCCTGAAGGGGCGAAATTTGATGCGCCATCTCCTGAAAAGTTCCGCCCTTTCA
>JANORE010000221.1:0-6434 GCA_031415155.1 Akkermansiaceae bacterium
TAAAGTCGTCGGGCATCGGAGTGTGCGGCCGCACGGCATCGATTTAAACGATCGTATCTAACAGGTACAGAAAAATCTCAATCAATTTTCGCCTCCCCCGGAATCACGATCCGCTCACCCGGATTTGTGTATAACGATCAGGGCATCGCCCTGGGTAATGGGTGGACGAAATGGTTTAGCTCTGAAAGGGCGGAACTTTTCAGGAGGTGGCGCATCAAATTTCGCCCTTTCAGGGCTTGAATTCCTTAGAATTTCTCTACCCAGGGCGATGCCCTGGGCTATCGCATTTTGCCCCGTTGGGGCAACCCTTTGAGCGACGGCATCATTTCCACAAATCATCATGCGCGGCAGTAAAAGCAAAACATTTCCATGTGAATTTAGATTTGAGTCGCTTCATGATAACTCGACGGGAAACACGCAAGCGACTTACTTTTTCGTAACGACCGCAAGCCAGTCTTGCGTGTCAGGTGCGTCTAGTTGGACTTTCGACCCACCGGTCACCGGCTTGCCGCTGTCTTTCAGTGAGCCACCTTCTCGTGGGTTGAACCATGAAACTTTGAACTCACCAGTGATGCCTGAGAGATCCACTTCGGTGTTACCTCCTTTGGGCAGGTAAACGAGGTAGAGTTCGCCCGATTTGGCGAGGCAGAACTTCGAGTTGTCGTTCTTATCATTGCCGATTAGCGCATTGGCATTTTTCATTTCGTAGAAAGGAATTTTGTTCTCTTGAAAAAAGTCGATGGCGATGCGGCAGTAGTCCCAACTTTTATCACGACTGCGATAGTCCTGACACTGTGTATCGTTTTGCGGGAGTTTATACCCAAAATAGTATTCCACCCCAGCGCCACCTGCCATGAGATTCCCCCAAAGCGTGGCCTTGCGGATGTCGTCGATGGTGTAGCCATCCGCTTTAACATGACCCTCCGCTTCAGAGCCTCCATCCTGTTTTTTCTCATGGGCGGTGCCATTGAACCCTTCGTATCCGGGATCTGGCGGTGCCCCGAGTCCTGCCGGGCCTTGCTCATCGTGGGCAACAACCCAAGGTTTTTTTGCTTCGTCACTCTTTACCACCCAATCGAGAGTCTCTTCGTGAGCATCATCGAACTTAGTCTGAAGCGACACACCCATGAGCGCGGATTGATCTCCTAATAATGGCGTGTAGACCTTCTTTTGCTGCCCAGGGTAAGTGTGGAGAACTCTCACATGTTGGTAGGCATCCACTTTGGCGATGTAGTCGAGCATCGCACGTTGTTCGTCGCTGGACTGTGTGTTTTCTTCGCCGAGATTCCAGTTTAAGGCGAGCAGGTGGCCGAAGCGCGCTACGATCTCACGCAGATAGAGCTTTCGTTCGGGGCCGAGTTCCCCGCCGTCGAGCGAGGTCTCGATCATCTTCTCCTTTTTCTTGTCTCCGCCACGATTGTCGTCGTTCTCGGTCTCTTGGAGTTTGAAGTGACAGTAGATGCCGTGGTTCGTCGCGTAATCGAAGACCATGCCCCATTGGTCGAGCTTAGAGCAGTCGTAGTGAAACTTGGCATCGCGCTCGGTGAATGGCCAAACGTCATCACCATCGCCACCAGCGTTGTAAGTGAGGAAGGAAAAAGAGTTACAACCTTTCGCGGTGAGGTAGTTCAATGCGCCGATGATACCTTTCCCTTTCCCATCTTTCCATGTCGGGTCGCCGGCTTGCCAGTCCTTCACATGAGGTTGCCACCTTTTCAGACTATTGCCCTTCTTGCCACTTTCGGTTCCATCAAAGTCTGCGTATCCCAAAAGATTTTCCGGCGAGTCCGGCCCGGCTTTGAGGAAATACTGCTTCGATCCCGCAAACTGGAGGTGATGTTTGCCAACATAAGTCAAGCGACCCTGCCCACGAAAATCGCGACCCTTTTTATCGGTAGGTAGGATTTTGAAACTGCCAGTCTTCCCGTGGTAGGTCTTGATCGGTTCACCGCCGCCATCAAGCGCTGCATTTTTTCCTTGGGTGAAGGAGGTGGTATAGGTCCATGTTCCGGGTTTGTCTGGGGAAAGGTTTGCGCGCCATTTCGTGCCAAATTCGACCGAGCTTTCGCCTGCATTTCCATCCGCTGCGAAGTAGCCAGGAATGGTATATTTGGGGCTTCCAGATTCGTGGGTGAAGGTAACGTTGAAGGCGAGATCCGTGAAGGGGTTCGGCTCGTTGTCATGTTCCGCAGCGAAGGGGCCGTCGAGAGTCAGCGTGACTTTGTGCCATTGCTTCAGATCCCCTGAGACGGTGATCCCGGCCTTGCCATCGGGCTGGCGTGCTAGATTCGCTTTCCGCTTGGCTTTTTCATCAGCTGTGGCGGTGTAAGTCACGCCTTCGGGACGGAAGTCCGGGGACTTTGCCAAAATGATCTGATCCACCTCCGCGCCATCTTCCCGCATGCTAAGCATGAGCGTGTGCTCGCCGGCCTTGTCAACATCGAGCCAGAGTTGCATGGGCACTCCTGAGTGCTCATTGGCTGTGCGTTGCTTGCAGTCCCAATGCCACGCGTCTTTTTCTACCGTCTGCCAGCGTTGCCCGCTTTCCGGCCATTGACCATCGAGACCAAAATGCAGCCCATTATCCTCCGAGCCGGTTGAGAATGTCCTTGCCCAAACATAATAGCGGCCAGGCTCGGGCACTTGAATCGTGTAATGAAGCACGGCGACTTCACCTGGCTCATCCGAGAAGTTCTCGTTGCCGACCATCTTGTCGTTGTGGGTAACTCGGGTGTCTGGTAAAACTTCAATGTAACCGCTACCCTTGGAATCAGGGCGTTCTTTTTTGATCTCCCATTTGCGTTTGGAGTCGAGTGTCTGTTTGACGAAGCTCTCTGCTTCGACGGTGATCATTGGAGTCTCTGCGGATCGAGCCGAGCTTACCAATAGGGCAAATGTCATAAGTTGTCTGAGTTTCATGGGTCTTGTGGGATCATTGATTGAGTGGAAAAGCGATTCACGGAATCTGTCAGGGCCGAAGGATCACCGACATTACCGGGAAAAACGATGTAAGCCATACCGGGGAAGCGGGTTTCATCACCCACCCGCCATACGGGGACTCCTGGTAAAATTTGCCCAGCGACGATGCCGCGCTTGATGCCGAGTCCCTTGGTGGCGACATCGCTGGAAGTGATCCCGCCTTTTGCCATGAGATAGCGTGGACGCACTTCGAGACCACTTACCATCTCGACGAGCGCGGCAGAGACACTGTTGCCAATGCGAAGATTGGACGCGGAATCGTCACCCGTGATGAGTGTGCGACTCGTAAAAACAACGACGTCGCGATTCGCTCGAATGGTATTATTCATTTTCTTCATGGCTTCTCGAACGACTTCGTCTCGCTGGCTTTCATCCAACAGCGCAGTCACGGGAAGTTCGAGGCGATCAATACTTGTGTGGTTCAGCAAATGTGCAAGTTGCGCTGTCGTTTTCGGCACATAGCTACCGACGATGATCAAGCCACCACCCGTGCCATTGACCTTCAAATCATCCGCTGTGAGCAAGGGGCGCGTCTCTAGCCCGAGGCGGGCAGCCACGATCTGCGCCGCGCTGCGAATCAGGAAACATCGGCCAGCATTTTCTGCCCGGAGCAGTCCAAGAGCGAAGACATCCATGTCGGATAAAGCCGCTGCATTGACGATGCATATACTTCCTTTTGGGAGGCTCAACAACTGAGAACACACCGCGTCGGGACCACCGGCGCGGATCGTTTCAAGTGAGACAGTCGCCACCTCCGCAGCTTTCACGCGGCCGCTAGTTTTTTCCTCCACCCAGTCGCGTAAGTTAGAGTTTTGGTATCCAAACACCGCGTCCTTCGCGAAGGGCGTCTCGGCAGCGGGAGTAAGTTGATCACCTTCCGCCACAAAATGGATGTCATGGATGGTATAACGTCCACCTGCCTCGAAGTAAGGGATGATCAGTGTGCCATCAAAGGGGCCGAGTTCTTCACTAAGCACATCCGTTTCCAGGGGAAAATGGCCTCTCAGCGTCGAGTCACTCCGGCTCACGACGGCGAAAGGCTTACCATTCGCAGCGAAGCGAAGGTTGGCGGAAATCTCTTGGTTCAGCGCCTTTGCATCCGCTGCGATCAAGCTGCGTGAATTCGTGAGGATATAGAAACACGGACCGGGCTGATCAAACTCGGCTTGTAGTGTTTCTTGATCCCAAGTGGTAAGCACTGGGACGTCATGCACGGTCTGAGTGCCCGTAGGATCATCATCGAGCACGATGAGCTTATGCCCCGGACGCTCTGCTAGAAATTGGCGGATGAGAGGCTTCACATCAACCGCCCAAGGAGGCGGTAAAGCGGCAAATACTTCGGATTTTGAAATCTTGAAATCGTTCATTTGATGAAGATGAGTCGCGGAATACGTGGATTAAAATTGAAGATTCAAAATGCCCGATGACCGATTTCCAGATTCCTAATCTCCCGTCACCTCCACCTGCACGCCTTGTGTCGCCGTCTTGTCGAAAAACAACGCGCGCTTGCCTTGCGTCCCTTGATGCGGATTAGCCGCAGTCGGCACCGGCGAATCTTTCTGTGCCTCGCTCACGTCATCCACTTTAAGGCAGAAGTGATGCAATCCTGGTCCGTTTTTCGTGAGCCAAGCTTGCAGTGGATGATCGGGTGTCAGCGGTTCGACGAGTTGGAGTTGGGTATTTCCTAAATCGAGATGAGTGAGGCGCACGCTGCCGCCATTGACGACTTCGCTGTAGAGTAATGGGATGCCCATGGTGTCGCGCCAGACTTTGAGGGCTTCTTCCGTGTTGGGGACGGCGATGGCGAGGTGGTCTAGTTCTTGGAAGAATTGATTTTTGACTGGGGATTTTTGATTTTTGATTTTTAATTTTTTTTGGTGGGTCTCTTGGGTCGTCTTCACGGACTTGGTGAGCATTTTTAGGAGTTGCTCGGACTCATCGACGAGCAGCTCTACTTTTGTGGACGGCAATAGCTCGGCGCGAATCGTGAATCGCAACCAGCCGAAGGTCTCGCGCATCTCTTTCGTAGCGATCCCAAGTTTATGGACGAAATCCGCAGGACTCTCCGCAGAACGCGCTTCATCGTAATTCGGAGCAGACGAGGTGCCGCTGCGAACTAACTGCCCCGCGACATGCCGCCCCATCCGGGTATCCGGCAAGGCATCCACTAGCTTACCAATCCGCGCCGCAAAATCCCAAAGTCGGTTAGAAAATTCTTCAGCTCTCATCATTCAAAAATCAAAAATTAAAAATCCCCAGTCAAAAATCATTCACCTCAACCGAAGTCTTCCTCTCCGCAGATGCAAGCTCCCAAAGTCGGTCAGAAAATTCTTCAGTTCTCATCATTCAAAAATCAAAAATCAAAAATCCCCAGTCAAAAATCATTCACATCAACCGAAGTCTTCCTCTCCGCAGATGCATAAGCCGCCTCCTGCACCGCCAGAGTCTTCAGATAGTCTTCCCCACTCGTTTCAAATACCACCCCATCCAACATTCGATCCACGAAATGACGCTGGGTGGCGTGACAACAGTCCCCCGCGAAGCCACGGCGTTCATGGTGATAATCCACGTCGTGTTCCTCGCCGCCCAACTTCTTAAGCGTGATCCGGCCATCCAAATAAAGACGCAAACTTCCGGCACTTCCCTCGACCAAGAATTCGCCAAAAGTATAGCGTGCATCCGGCAAGGCGCAGGCGGGCTCGTTGAAACGGTTCGCATCCCACTGACCGAGCGCACCATTGGCGAACTCGAACACGAGCAAGCCGCAGTCTTCCCCTTTGATCACCGGATTGAGCCGACGGAGCCACGCCGTCACTCGTGTCATTTCACCCGCGAGATAGCGAAAGGTGTCGATGAAATGAACTCCAGTCTCATAGACCAATAACTTCGGATATTCACGGAAATAAGGCTGCCGAGGGATGTAGGCATTCTCACCCCAGCCGTCACCCATGCGGGAGCGGAACGATAGGGAATGCAAGGTGTCGCCGATGGCCCCATTTTCAATCTGGCGTTTGATTTCACGGTGCCATGGCTGAAAGCGGAAATTCTCATGCACCATGAAGCGCACTCCTGCGGCAGCGGCGTGAGCGACGATTTCCTTCGCCGCATCGAGCGATGTGGAAAGCGGTTTTTGGCAAATGATGTGGATCCCACGGCTCGCAGCCTCCGCACAAATCTCAGCGTGGGAAGTGGGCGGCGTGATGATGTCCACGAAGTCGGGTCGCTCGGCATCGAACATTTCGCGGTAGTCTGCATAGCAATTCACGATGCCGAACTTGGCAGTGATTTCAGCCGCCTTTTCGAGATCCCGATTGCTGAAGGCGACGATCTCCACCTCGGGAATACGCTGCCATGCTTCGTATTGGAAGTGGCTGAAGTAACCCGCGCCGATGCAGACACCTTTGAGCTTAGGATGAGACATGGTCAATCGCGTTACTTGGATTCTGCCGGCGGCC
>JANORE010000222.1:0-20557 GCA_031415155.1 Akkermansiaceae bacterium
CGACTGCGGAGGTCGATGCGGCGGGGATAGCGAAACTTTCTCTCTTCGCATAAACCGTGCGGGTCGCGCCGGACTTGATCGCAGATTTTGAGATGACGTTCGGGCCGGAGCTTCCGCAACTGGTGAAAAGCGCCGCTACCAATGCGAGCGCGGTTAGAGAAAGGGATCGATAAATCATGCTTATAATAAATGGCAAAAATTGAAGCCGCATTTCTGACGGCCCGAACCGGATACCCGATAATCGACATGCGGGCAAACTCAAAAAGCCGTTGTTAGATGACCTGATATTGATTAGGTCTTATAATCAATGAGTTGGCAAATCTAATGGTTAGGAAATAAGGAGTAATTTCGGGAAATTGCTCCTTCTTGGGTTCCATACCGAGTTTCTAACGAGTCGCTGCTGGCAGCCAAACTCGAGCACCTACGCTGCGTTCGGAAGCGGCTCGGAAAAACCCTTCGAGTCCACGGCGATTTTCCAGATCGGCCACCGCGTCCATCGTTTTTCCCCACCGCCAGCGGAAACCTGCATCGCGCAACCTCGTCGGCTCAGCCCAGCGGCTCTTTAAAACCAGCTCAGTCTCAGTTTTCATGAAAAATGCTCCGATTTTGAGCATCCACTCCGCCGCAGGCAGGCCGAGCGGCATTCCCATCGCTTCGCGGAACGTCCGCATCCATTCGCGGTTCGTCGGAAATTCTGGGGCCGTGACATTGATCGCGCCGTCCAAAAATGGATCATTGATCGCGAAATCCACGGCTCTCAGGAAATCCTCCATGTGGATCCAGCTCGTTCGTTGATTTCCGTTACCCATCGTGCCACCGAGTCCGCGGGCGGTTAATTTCCTGAGCACGTCATAAACGGTGGTGTTTTCATTGGCGAGAACCATGCCGATACGGAGCGCGAGTTTGCGAGTTTGTGCCGGGACATCTGCCCCAAAAAAGGCATCTTCCCACGCCTGCGCGACTTCATAAGAAAATCCCTCGCCTGGCTCGCCGAGCCAGTCATTCTGTGGTTGATCTTCCGCATGACGATACCACGTCGCTGTGCTCGCGTTCAGCCAAGTCTTCGGCGGAGCTTTACAAGCGGCAATTGCGCGGCCAATCAATCGCGTGGAATCGACTCTCGAATCCATGATCTCTTTCCGGTTTTCCGGCGTGTAGCGGCAATTGACACTGCGTCCCGCCAGATTGATCACGGCCTCTGCGCCTTCCAAGGCGAGTGCCCATGGGCCGAGATTTTTCCCATCCCATTCGAGAAACATACCATCTCCACTCCAGCCTTCACGGCTGCGACCGATCGCCACCACTTCCTTGCCATTGCGGGCATAGTGACAAGTGAGATAGCGACCAAGAAATCCATTAGCTCCGAAGATTACGATTACAGGGTTCATGATGTGTCCTCCAGTTTCTTTTTGTTGATTCCGATTTTTCAGTAAATTCTGAAATGAATAGGGAAATTTTTTTAGTTTAGCCGAGAAGTTTGGTGGCGAGTTGTACGGCAAATCCGTATTTCAGCGATGAGACGCGATCTGACATTTTCGAGGCAAAGCCGACGAAGTCTTCCAGCGCGCGCATTTGATCGTGGAAGGCTTTGCCCTCCGGCGTGGTGATATCACGGGTTTCTTCCGCGCATTTGTTGAGAATGGCCAAGGCTGGTTCGATTTCCCGGCGCTTTCTCTCACGGGCGACAATCGTAAAAATCTGCCAAACGTCTTTCTCTGCCTCAAAAAAATCGCGGCGCTCGCCTTTCTTCACGACTTGACGAACGAGTCCCCATGCGACGAGTTCTTTCAAATTCGTATGAGCGTTTCCTCGGCTGACCTGGAGATCTTCCATGACTTCGTCCGTCGTCATCGGCTGGGGAGCGGTCATCAGTAGTGCATGAATCTGCGCCATGGTTCGGTTGATTCCCCATTGTGTCCCGAGTGCTCCCCACTGCGCGACGAATTCATCGCGAGCTTGTTTGAGCTTTTCAACTTCCGCATTCACTGTTTTCAGTAAATACTGAAAATTTGGAGATTGCAAGTAAGATTTAGCATGCCTCTTATATTTCATTAAGGGGGATGAAACTCTCTAAGAACTGCGGTTTTCGCCGAGTTTTTTACTCCGCCAGATAACCGCTCAACGCTTCACGCAATGCCGTTCTGGCCCGGAACAATAAGCTCTTAATCGCCGAAACGGATAGACCTAGAACATCTGCGATTTCTTCATACGAAAGCTGCTCGTAGCGTCTGAGGACGACTGCCATCCGTTGAGTTTCTGGTAAGGCGGCGATGGCGGCATCGACCGCGCTCTGCAACTCGGATTGAAGCAACTCGGCATCCGGTTGGCGATCTGGGTTGGCAGCGATGAGTTGGTGCGAGTTCTCTTCGCGCTCGTCTGAGGAAAATTCCTTTTTTCGACTGCGGCGGCGCGATTCATTGAACACGAGATTCCGCGTAATCGTGAACAGATAGGTCGTGAACTTCGCCTCTGGGCGGTAGCGCTTCGCATGTCGCCAGATGCGGAGAAATACTTGTTGGGCGATGTCTTCGGCCTCGGATGGATTTCCTAACATCTTGGCCACCGTGCCGATGACTGCGTTCTGGTGTCGCTCGACGAGTTGGCGAAATGCGGCGTGACTGCCAGCCCCAATGCGCTCCATCAAGGCAAAATCATCCGCGCTGCCATTTGCCAGATCTTGAGTAGAATCAGCCTCCATTTTCAGAAAATAAGGGATCGCAGCAGCATGGGCGCTAAACATGGAAAAGGGAACCTTGCTTCTGGAGTAAAGTTGCGGAGGAAAATCTGCGGTCTCAGAGTTCGTGGGATTTTGCCCATTCTTCCACCTCCGGGTCCAAGAAAACTTCCTCGATCACCTCGCGAGCCCAGTCCTCTCGCTTCGCCAAATGATGGAGCATTCTCCAAGCCACCACCTGAGTCGCAGCTTGTTCACTCCAAATGGTTTCCGCCAATCCTTGCCAAGCACGACCCACCAATCGGTCAGGATGCTCCAGCACGTCGTGACACGCCTCACTGATCAATAAAGTGCGATCCAGATCTGGCTCAGTGCTTACCGGAGGCACCTCGTAAGGCCGCAAGGAGACTCCCGCCACGCCGGTCAATTCGCACTTCGATTTGGCTCGTCTGGCCAAGTCCTTGCCGATTCCCTGCAAGGCCATCATCCGCGCCTGATGAGTTTCATAACCTTTTCCCATAACGCAAAGTTATCATGAGAAACCTCGGATATGGAAACTAGAATTTCACGATCCTAACAAAAAGGTAACGACTGAGATCGGGGAAATCTCCGAATATCTGAGCAGAAATCGAGGTTGCTTTACAGCCCGGCCTCGGTGAGGCGCTCGTCCATTTCCACTTTTTGGAGTTCGTTGGTGAATTCGGTGAGATCGCCGGCGATGACGCCTGTGAGGTTGTGCGAGGTGAAGCCGATGCGGTGATCGGTGATCCGGCTTTGCGGGAAATTGTAAGTGCGGATTTTCTCGGAGCGATCCCCGGAGCCGATCAGTGAGCGGCGGTGCGAGGAATAGGCTTCTTGTTGGTCGCGGAGTTTTTGCTCGTAGAGCTTGGAACGCAGAATCTGTAAGGCCATTTCCTTGTTTTTAATCTGCGAGCGACCGTCTTCACAACGGACGTAAAGGCCGGTGGGAAGGTGGAAAATTTGCACTGCGGACTCGGTGCGGTTCACGTGCTGGCCGCCAGCTCCACCCGCGCGGCAGACTTCGATGCGGAGATCTTCCTGCCTCAGCTCGACATCGACCTCCTCGGCCTCCGGCAAAACGGCGATGGTCACCGTGGAGGTGTGGACCCGGCCTTGGGTCTCGGTGGCTGGGACGCGCTGGACGCGGTGGACGCCGGATTCATACTTTAAATAGCGGAAAACTTCTTGGCCCGTGACCTTGAGGATCACTTCCTTGAAGCCGCCGACTTCCGATGGACTACTTTCCAAATGTTCGCATTTCCAGCCTCGAAGATCGGCGTATCGCTGATACATCCGCATCAGCTCGGCAGCGAAAAGCGAGGCTTCATCGCCGCCAGCTCCAGCACGAATCTCGATGAGCGCGTCTCGATCCTCGCTGGGATCGGAAGGAAGCAGTGCATATTGGAGGTCCTTGCCGAGAGTTTGGAGTTCGACTTCCAGACCTGGGATTTCCTCAGTCGCCATCTCGGAAAAATCAGGATCGTCGGACTTGGCCAGCTCGATATTCTCGGCCAGATGGCGCTTCGTTGCTTCGAGTTTTTCCCAAAGTGCGAGCGTCTGTTTCAGTTTTCCATGCTCACGCAAGATTTCCGTCGCCCGCTTTGGATCCGAGAAAAGCTCAGGATCGCCGACGGCTTCTTCTAGCTCAGAGAAGCGATCGCGGCGTTTTGAAATGAGAGAAGAATAGTCCATGGAAAAAAGCGGAGAAGCTGAGATGCCGCGAGCGGGAAGGGGAGTTTGTTCTTTAGTTAGGTCCGCTGTCCAGCCTTCGCAGCGGAGGTTCTGGTAAAGCCTCATGTACGACCCGCTTCAATACTTTGAAAACAGAGGGGAAATTAGGATATTTCTTATTTACGGCCTTCCGAGTAATTAAGATCCAAAGGCCCTTGCGCGTAGATGAATCCACGCTTTTGTTGTTGCAAATCAATCTCAATTAACGATCTTCTTTTCACATGTCACTCACTCTTGCAGCCGATCTTAAAATCGACAGTGCCATGACCTTGAATCAAGCCAAGGTCGGCTGCGACATGCAGATTCGGATTCTTAGCGGTCCTAGCTGTGACCGTCTGCGAGATCTGGGATTCTGCGAGCAAATGCAGGTCCGCAAAATCGCAGGTGGCAGAAATTTAATTTGTTCAATCTGTGGCACGCGGATGGCGATCAGCCGTGAGCTTGCAGAGCAGGTGTTGGTTTCCCCCATCGGCTGAGATTCGTGCCGAATTTCTCATGTCCACCGCTACTGAAACCCTCTCGACCATCGCGTTGATCGGCAATCCCAATGCCGGAAAGACGACTCTTTTTAATGCCCTGACTGGGGAGAATCAACGCATTGGGAACTATGCTGGCGTCACGGTGGAGGTGAAATCGGGTGAGACCTTCACGCCGCATGGTCGCAAGCTAAAGGTGCTGGATCTCCCCGGTTGCTACTCGCTGCGGGCCAATTCTCCCGATGAAAAAATCGCGCTCGACGTCCTGAGTTGTGAGCAAAAACCGGATCTCATCGTCTGCGTGGTGGATGCTTCGAATCTTGAACGGCACTTGCAGCTCACGCTCCAAGTCATCGAACTCGGACTGCCCTGCGTGTTGGCGCTCAACATGGTGGACATCGCGGAAAACAGTGGCCTGCGGCTCGATCCCGCGAAATTATCCGAAGAACTCGGCATTCCTGTCATACCGATGCAGGCCAATGCCAAGAAGGGAATCGTCGAGCTGAAGCAAGCGCTCCGCTTTCCTTTTCCGGTCGCTGCCACGGCTTCTTGGCTTTCCACTCACACCGATCCCGAAACAGCGAGACGAGCATTTATCGCTCAGCTATGTGAACTCGCCGCGCGGCGGCCAGATGCCCACCAGCAAACACTTTCTGATCGAATCGACTCGGTGCTACTCCACCCGATCTATGGCTGGATCGCGCTAATCACGATTTTTTTTACGGTGTTTTGGGCTATTTTTTCCTTCGCGGAAATCCCGATGGGCTGGATCGAGACGGGTCAAGGCGCACTCGGGAGTTGGGTGGAATCGTTGATGGCAGAAGGAGATTTCCGCTCGCTTCTTGTCGATGGCATCATCGGTGGAGTCGGTGGCGTGGTCATGTTTTTACCACAAATTCTTCTGCTATTCCTATTCATCGGCTTGCTAGAAAGCTCCGGCTACATGGCCCGTGCTGCTTATCTGATGGATGGAGTGATGGCCAAGGCTGGCCTCAGCGGGAAGTCTTTCCTGCCGCTTTTTAGTTCCTATGCCTGCGCGATTCCCGGCCTGATGGCGACTCGCACGATCGACTCTGCCAAGGAGCGGCTCGTCACGATTTTCGTCGCGCCATGGATGAGTTGCTCGGCCCGACTACCAGTTTATTTTCTGATCGTTCCATTGTTGCTTCATGAAAACGAAGGCACTTGGAAGCAGGCACTTGTGCTGTTCGCCATCTACGCGCTCGGCACGCTCACGGCGTTCCTCGTCGCTCGCGTGCTGCGTGGCAGGCTCGGTGAAGACATCAGTCCCGGTCATTTTTTATTAGAACTTCCACCGTATCGTGGCCCGCAATGGAGTTATATTTTCCGCCATGTCATCGACCGTGCTTGGTCATTCGTGAAAAATGCAGGAACGATCATTCTGGGTCTGTCCATTTTACTTTGGGCACTCAGCACCTATCCAAAAACGAAAGACGCAGATCCGGCCACGGCACTTGCGAACAGCGCCATGGGCCGCATCGGCGCGCTCATTGAGCCTGTCGTGAAACCGCTCGGATTTGATGGCCGTATGGGAACCGCGATTCTTACTTCTTTCGCTGCACGCGAGGTCTTCGTTTCATCCATGGCGATCCTTTACCGAGTCGAGGAATTGGATAGCGAAGAGCGCACTCGCAGTGTCCTGCGCGACCAGCTCGCCGCCTCCAAGTGGCCAGATGGACGCCCCATATTCACTCCCCTTTCTTTGATTTCCTTGCTCGTTTTTTTCATTTATGCGTTGCAATGCTTGCCAACCAGCGCGGTGGTTGCACGTGAGTCTGGCTCATGGAAATGGGCCGTCGGCCAATTCATTTTCATGACTGGGTTCGCCTACATCGCCTCACTCATCGTTTTCCAAACTGGGAAACTCTTCAGTTTTTAATGCCATTCGCTCAGAAATAATCTGACTATTTTCACCGCAAAGCCGCAGAGATCACGAAGGAAAGCGAAGCAAAAAAATCCTAAAGATTAAGGAGGAATCTGGATTAAATTTAAAGGAGATATTTGATTTCTCTGCGCTCCTTAGCGACCGCTACGGCTTTGCGATAAGCTCTATGGCTCATCCCATATTCCAAAACTCGATGGTCACTTTAAAATTTATAAATGTTAAAATATGAACCTCGATTGGCAAACTCTCGCAGCTTCAGGCGTGGTCATCGTCACGCTCACAGTTTTTCTCGTCCGTCTCGCCCGGCCCAAGAAAAACGATCACTGCGGGCACCACTGCGGTTGTAAAAAAACTTCGACGAGAGTTCAAATTACCGAAGAATATACTGACGATTAGAGCTATTCGGAATGATGTTTGCTGCATCTGAGTCGTGGTCCTCAAGTCGCCTTTATTTTCCTTGAATCTGAGGATTCGACGCAGTTCTCCCGCTTCAATTTCTGAGGAGGGCTTGCCATCTGGGCACGGCAAATCCGGGGAAGCGCTTGGGTCGCAATTCCGCCGCCAATCATATTTGTCGGATTTTTTCCAAACCCAACAAGGTCATGGCTTCCTCCAGTTCTGTATAGCCCATCATGTAGAAACGGATCAATTCAATCGCCCTTTTTCATAAACTGTCGCAATGCCTCGCGTTCGCAGGAATTTCCGTGAGTGATGAGCGCATCGCCGGGAGCCTGACGCAGCACGATAAATTTAGAATGCAGTTTGGCAGCGGGGTTTTGGTCGTTCTGCCATCGTTCCGGCAAGCAGCGAGCATTCCGAAAAGTTCTGGGGGCAGTCAGAAGAATAAAGATCCTCTAAAATAGACTCAAAATATACATTTTCAGCAAGTTGTGAGAAATGGTGCACGCTGCAGGGTTCGAACCTGCGACCCCATCCGTGTGAAGGATGTGCTCTACCACTGAGCTAAGCATGCTTTTTAGGCAACAGATCGCGGCGAAACTTCGTAGCGAGGCCGGATCATGGATGACGCCAGCGCAGTTTGGCAAGCCATTCAGTGCTTTTTACGGATTTTAAAATTCTGCCTTCGCGTCTTCGCTGTGTGACGACTAGTCTGCTGCACAGAAAAAATCGTGGCTCAAATTTCTAAAGAAAGCGTTGAAAAAGTGCTCGAAGCGACGGACATCGTCGATTTGATCGGCTCTTACATTCAGGTGAAAAAGGCAGGTTCCGCCTACAAGGCAAACTGTCCCTTTCACCACGAAAAAACGCCGTCTTTCAATATCACGCCGTCCATTCAGCGGTTCCATTGTTTCGGATGCGGCAAAGGTGGCGACGCGATCTCTTTCATCCGAGACTACGAAAATCTGCCGTTCATGGATGCGGTTAGGAAGTTGGCATCGCGGGCGGGGATCCATCTCGTTGAGGAGGCCACCGATCCCAAGGAAGATCAATCACGCCGTGCAAGAGGCCGTTTATTGGATGTCCATCGCGAGGCGACTGCTTTTTTTCACGAGTTGTTGATGAAGGATCCGGCAGCGCAGCACGCGAGAGATTATATGAAATCTCGTGGATTTGGCAGTGCGATGGCGAGTAGTTGGTCGGTCGGCTGGATGCCGGATACGCCGAAGAAATTTTTAGATTGGGCGCGAGCGAAGAAATTCAGCGGGCGTGAGTTGGTAGATTCCGGGTTAGTGAAACTGCAGAATGAAGAAAATCCACGCTCTGGATTATTTGTTAGATTTCAGGATCGGCTGATGTTTCCCATCAGAAATGAGATCGGCGATGTGATCGCCTTCAGCGGTCGGCAGCTCCGAGAAAACAAGAATAGCGGGAAATACATCAATTCGCCCGAGACGGTGATTTTTAAGAAATCCCGGGTATTTTTTGGCTTGGATCGGGCGAAGAAGCCGATTCTTAGTGAGAAGGCTGCACTGCTTTGCGAAGGGCAGATCGACGCGATTTGCTGCCACGAACTAGGCATCGCTCATGCCATCGCCACTTGCGGCACCGCCTGCACTCAAGAACATGCGCGTTTGTTGAAGCGTTATACTCAAAACGTGCTGATCTGTTACGACGCGGACAATGCGGGCCTCGCCGCCACGGAAAAAGCCTACCGTGAGTTAGTTCCAGAAGGGCTCTCCGTGCGTGTCGTGGAGATGCCTGCGGGCGATGATCCTGATAGTTTTCTCAAAACCCATGGCGAAGAAGCGTTCCGGAAACTGCTAGAAAACGCCAAAGAGTTTTTTGATTTCAAACTCGAACGGGGCAAGGCGACGGGTCTTTTCGATTCTGCCACGGAACGCGCGACCGCGCTCAATCGTTGCGCTGAATTATTGTCACTCATGACAGACTTCGCAGCGCGAGACCATCAGATCAACGTCGTCGCGACGCATCTCCAGACGTCCACCGCAGCACTGCGTGAGGCGATTGCTCGCGCGAAATCCAAGCCGAAACGGGCGCCGTCGATTTCTCAAAATACAAACGAAGAAGCGACTTCCGCCGAGCCGACTCGACTGCACCGCATCGTGGCATATCTCTGCCATCTCGCGCTTTCATCGGGTCCGGCGCAACGTTTTCTGGGTGAGCAATTCGAGACGATTCATGAGGCAGACCATTGGATCGAAGGAGTATCGCTGCTAGAAACCATCCTCGGAATCGCACCCGATCCTTCTTCAAACGCGGCGGTGAACATATTCATTAGCAGCTTACCAGAGGCGGATCGGCTAGCACTTGCCCACGAGACCTCTAGCCTAGATGGCGTTTTGTTAGATGGAGTTCAAGCGGCGGAACAAGCCCTGGCACTGCTGTCCGGCACGGTCTTACAACGGCGTGACGCAGCGGTGAAAGCGGAGCTGAAGCAATCTGGGCTGGATACCGGGCGGATGTTAGAGTTGCTGCAAGAGGCCAAGGAAATCAGTGGTCTCTTGCGCGGTGCAGGCCAGCGTTCAGAATTCGATGACGAGTTGCCTGCTTCAACTTGGAAACCGAAAGTCCCTGAGTGGAAGACACGGTGGCAAGACCGGGCGAACAAATAGAGTGGGAGAAAACAAAAAATCCCGGCAGCAGAAAAACCGCTGACGGGATGGAAAAAACAAACTCACTTTTTAGTATTTCTGGGCGCGACTGTGTTGGAAGCCGCCTTCGAAACCAAGCTCAGCAGGGAACTCGGAGAGTCCGTCGTGCGGATTCATCTCGATGCGGTTGTCTTCGCCACAGCGCTCATAAGGTGGCTTGAAAGTGCCACGATACGTTGGGCAAGTGAACGTGAAGAGTTCATAGAAGCCATAGCCGAGGCGGCGCATTGCACGGCTAGTGCCATCCACAGCACCGTAAGTGTAGCCTGAGTTGCGACCGTAAGCGTCGGATTTACGGACCATTTGCTCTGGAATCTCTACGATGCCATACATGATGTTACTGATCGCACGGCCTAGCTTGCGTGAAGATGTGTAAGTGGAGCCAGGAGGTGCTTGGATGTCGGCAACAGCTAAACCGCTGAATGCTGCGAAAACGGCGGCGATGGATAGGAGTTTTTTCATGCTGCGGAAAAGGTAAGGAATCTTGATTGAGGTTGGCAACGGATTTTTCGTGGTTCGATGATTTTTTATAGCTCGAAGCTAAGGACGCGGATGATGCCTGGCGTTGAGCGGAGTTTTTCGAGAAGTTCTGTGCTTGGCTCGGTGTCCACCTCGATGACTGTCACAGCTTGCTTCCGGTCGCTCGTACGACTGAGAGCCATATTCGCGATGTTGACGGCTGCGGAGCCGAGAGAAGTTCCCAGCATACCGACGATGCCGGGTCGGTCATCATTCTCCACGAAAAGGAATTTCCCAACCGGGCTGGTTTCCACATTGTGTCCAGCGATGTGGACGATCCGGGCAGCTTTTCCGAAGAACGTGCCTGCCACGGTGCAGACTTCGCTACCTTTGATTGCGGAAACTTCGATCAGCTCAGTGCAGTTCGTCGCGAGTGCGGCGGTGGATTCTGTGACGCTGATCCCGTGGGATTTGGCGATGGCGGGAGCGTTGACTAAATTCACTTGTGCCTCGTGATGAGCACCAGCGAGATAGCCTGTGAGCACCTTGCGAGTGACGAGTTCCGTATCGAGCTCCGAAACCGGGCCGAGGTAAGAAACGCGGATGGCATCGCACTGAGCAGGAGCGATTTTGGAAAGCAGCTTACCGAGCGAGTCGGCAAGATCGAGGTAGGGTCCCACGCTTTCGAGCGTGCGGCTGTCGAGATTCGGCATGTTCACGGCGTTGACGATTTCCCCGGTGGTGAGGAAATTTTTCACTTGGTGTGCCACTTCGATGCCGACGTTTTCTTGAGCCTCGGCCGTGGAAGCGCCAAGATGCGGGGTGAAAACACATTTTTTCGCGCCGAAAAGCGGGAACTCTGGAGTCGGTGGCTCGGTCTCGAAGACATCGAGTGCGATGCCAGCGAGATGGCCAGAATCGAGGTGAACTCTGGCTGCGGCTTCATCCACAAGTCCTCCCCGAGCACAATTGATGATGAGTGCGCCCGGGTTCATCAGGCCGATCCGCTCGGCATTGAGAATGTGCTGAGTTTCTGGAGTGAGTGGGATGTGGAGGGTGACGACATCCGCACCGGTAAGGGCTAGAGCGGCATTTTCCGCCAGCTCGACTTTGAGAGATTGGGCACGGGCAGCGGTGAGAAATGGATCGTAGGCGACGACCGTCATGCCGAATGCTTGAGCGCGTTTGGCGAACTCCGTGCCGATCCGGCCCATGCCGAGAATCGCAAGACGTTTGCCGAAGAGCTCGACGCCTTCGAAGGACTTGCGATCCCATTTCCCGGCGATGATCGAAGCATGCGCTTGAGGGATATTCCGGGCCAAAGAAAGCATCAAGGTGAAGGCGTGTTCGGCGGTGGAAATGGTGTTGCCACTTGGCGTATTCATCACGACAACGCCGTGGTCCGTCGCCGCAGTGCGGTCGATATTATCGACGCCGACACCCGCACGCCCGATGGCTTTGAGATTTTTCGCAGCCGCGAAAACTTCGGATGTAACTTTAGTTTGTGAGCGCACCACGAGTCCGTGATAATCGCCGATGATTTTGAGAAGCTCATCTGGCTTGAGGCCAGTGTTTACATCCACAGAAATTTCCGGGGCGGCACGAAGGGCGTCCACGCCTTTTTCAGAAATAGGATCAGAAACCAGAACACGAAAGGTTGCCATAGGAATGGGGAAGTAACCCACCACTTGAGAGCTGGCAAGATTTGCGAGAGAAAAAAATCGTCAGGACGATCCAGCAAATCCAGCTCCTGGGGCGAACTTACGATTTCATCACAGCTTATACTATTTAATCTCGGTGCCAGTCTTGGGCCTGACCCAGTGCTGGATTTTCCCGTCTTTGATCAGGGCTTTTGCTTGCAGAGTTTTCATCCCGAGAATCGTCTCAGTCTTGTAGGAGGCCACACCGATTTGATAAGTTTCACCGTCGATGATTTCGTCTGGCTCGGCCTTCCAATCTGAAACCGCCTCAAAGGCAAATTCTTCGATCTGGCCGGCACGGATGCTTTCCTTCATCACTTCCACCGGATCCACTGGGCCAGCCTCCTCGACTGGAGCAGATTCTGGCGTGGGTGCTTGCTCGCCAGCAAGTGCGAGATCTGCTGTAGTTTCAGGGATAGGTTCTGACGCAGGTGAGGGTAATGGTTCTGATGCAGGCGCTATTTTTACAGGTGCCGCTTGAGGTGGAGTGACTGGCTTAGCAATGGGTGCAGCTGGTGCCGAATCTGGAAGCAGCGTCCCGGCAAGCTTTTGCAAAAGATCGGTATTGACTACCGGGACACTCACCTCAAAACCGCTTTGACCTTGGCTGATCACCGCATTGAAACCGTCAATACGGATGAGATTCACTTCGCTCCCTGCGGCGATGCTGATGGCGATACCAGATGACTTCTCCTTGAGAATGAAATCCTTTTTTAAATAAATGAGTTTCGGCAGTTGCTCGGCAGAGAGGCTCGAAAGTTTGATGCGCTTGCCATCGGGTAACTGGAGTAAGACCGCTTCATCTCCTGTCCCTTCGGCGATGCTGGCCCCCTTCCCCGTGAGCGGAAATCGCAGGCTTGGTTCCAAAATATAGCCCGTAATGCCAGCCACCAACATGCCGATTGGGATCAAAGATAATTTCATATAAGGAAGCGATACGTAACCACCCACCGAATTCTTGGAAAGAAATTTCAATCATCTGAAGATTGAGCGTAAAATTCTTCCAAGTGCGCCAATGCTTTCTGGTAGCTGGCATTCGCGAGATAATGCCGCAACTGTGCGTCCACCTCGGTGCGATGCGCCAGAGTCCACGCGGAAATTTCCTCAGAAACTTTCTTCAACGCTTCCAAATGCTCGGCGGCATCACGGTCCCGCCAAGCATGGTCAGCGATGATCGCAACACGGCAGCGGAGTAAATCGATTAATGAGGTAGTCATGGTAACTCGTGAAATCAAACACAGCTAAGACCTGCTGGCAAGCGACCTGCTGATGGGCGGTCGCGCCATGGATCCATCCTCAAAGCTCGCCAACTTGCTGATTTCTTCTTTCACGTTTTCAGGCTGCCACGATCGGGAAATGGTGTCGTGTGCGATTTTTTTTAAAACTCCACCGTCTTGCCCAGCTCTGCCACTTCTACCGAACCCGTATGGATTTGAGCCAGTGCCTCCTGGAGCTTCAATGCACAATCAGGCTCGCCATGGACCAGCCAGACCCGCTCTTTTTTCCCCGTCATTTTCGTGAAATAGTCCAATAGCTCGGAATGATCTGCATGACCGGAGAAGGAATCAATGATCTCGATCTTCGCCCTGACCTTGCTTCTCCCACCAAGAATCGGCACCTCCTTCTCACCATCACGGATACGACGGCCCAAAGTATGATCCGCGCAATAGCCGACGAAAAGCACCGTGGTTTTCGGATCACTAATATTGTTTTTCAAATGATGAAGAATCCGTCCTGCCTCGCACATTCCCGAGGCAGAAATGATGATTGCCACGCCTTCGAGGTCATTGAGCGCCTTCGATCCATTGACCGAGCGAACGAGTGTTAGATTTTCAAAACCAAATGGATTTTGCCGCTCAAATAGTGATTCATAGACCTCTTGATTGAATGACTCTGGATGAAGTCGGTAAATCTCCGTCGCACTGACCGCCAGCGGACTATCCACGTAAACAGGAATTTCTGGGATTTCTCCGCGTTCGAAAAGCTCATGGAGACAATACAATAGCTGCTGCGTCCGCTCGACCGCGAAGGCTGGGATGAGAATCTTCCCGCCGCGCTTGACTGCCTGCCGGATGATCTCACCGAGGTGGTCGCCGTAGCCGGGCGGTGCTTCATGCTCGCGCCCGCCGTAAGTGCTCTCCATCAGCAGGAAATCGATATTTTCCACCGATACCGGATCGCGCAAAACTTCGTTGGAACCGCGTCCGACATCGCCGGAAAATAGAAACCGCTTCTTCTTCCCGTCCGCTTGATCTTGGATTGCTAGTAGAACTTGCGCACTGCCGAGAATGTGACCCGCATCGACAAAAGTCACCGTCACGCCATCCACGACTGGCATCGCCCGATCATAACTGATCGTGACAAACTGGCGTAAACAACGCTCCGCATCTTGCTCACTATAAAGTGGCGTGACTGGCTCCAAGCCTTCCTTTAGCCGATGCTTGTTCAGCCAGTCGATGTCATTTTCCTGAATGCGGGCGCTATCTGCCAGCATGACTTGGCAAAGATCGCGCGTGGCATGAGTCGCGTAGATATTTCCGGTAAACCCCTTACGGGTTAGATTGGGTAAATTCCCGCTGTGGTCGATGTGTGCGTGCGAAAGAATCACCGTGTCAATCGACTTGGGATCGAAGTGTGGAAAACAACAATTCACCTCGTAAGCATGCTTCCGCGAGCCTTGATACAGCCCGCAATCCAGTAAAATACGCTTTCCATTCACCTCTAACAAATGCTGGGAACCTGTGGTCGTGCCCGCGGCACCGCAAAATTTGAGTTTCATATGTTTTAATCAGACAAGATCACTACCCACTAATCTGCCTTGTGGATGAAAGAAAGAAGGAAGTTTTTCAATGACGCGAACTCTCCTGTGTCATCGCTCTCAATGGCATCACACGCCTAGCTGGAGAGTGAACACCAACGAGTCACGGCCACTGGCTTCGTATTGCACGCGGCGTGTTTTGGGTAAATCCGCAATCGTGGCGGCTTGATAACCCAGTTTCCCGGTGAAAAACTCTGCCGCGCGATTGCTTAATGCGAACACTCGCGAAATCCCCCGCTCTCGGGCCAAGGATTCCGCATGTTTTACTAAATCGATGCCATATCCCCGACCTTCGTGGGCTTGCTTGACATAGAGACAAGCGATTTCCGCGCAATTTTCCTCGCGATATTCGTGCAATGCCACACAGCCGACAACGTTGTCATCAATCGCCATGACGCGATAATCTTCGATTCGCGATTGAATATCTTCATAATTCCGCGCCACCAATTTCGTCCGTCGCACCGAGCGGCCAATCATTCCCAGCAATTCAGGAATGTCTTCTTCGCGCAATTCGCGAATCACTCGATAACTATCTGCATGAACCATCGTGCCGACTCCCTCGTTCGAGAAAAGCTCATCCACCAGCACACCTTGACAGCGACCATTCAGCACATGCACCCGCGGAATCCCTTGATGACAAGCGGCAGCTGCTGCCCGCAATAATGCCGCGCCAGCAGGATCGCTACGGCTCGCAAGCCCTTCTGCATCTGCCGCACGGATGGCATGAGCCGGCGCTCCATCAATGAGAATCGCCTCTTCTAACAACGTAATGATTTTCGCAACGCCGATGCCGCGAGCGAAATCGACCACCGGTAAATCTAACGGCCCAGTCGCCGAGGCATCGATGATCGCCGATTGCCCGCGACCGAGAATTTCCAGCGCTTCACGCACGGCCAATGGATCGGTAATGGGCCGAGAAACGCGTGCCGCCATGATTTCACACTCCAGCGTCCAATCGTAGAGATCCTTCAAATCCCCACCGAGCACACCGAGGACGAGTATCACGCCGAGGTCATCCAAGACTGCTAGATCGAGCAGCGTTTCCGCCACTGCGGGTTCGGGAAGAAGTCCCGCCTCGATGAGTACGAAAAACACCTTTCCCCGGAACTGTGGAATATATTGGAGAACCTCCCGAACGTCATTTTGCTGCGGCACGCCCGCTTCCTAGCAAACTCACATCTCCTCGCAAGCACGGGTTTAAGAAGGATTGCCATACTCCTTGCCAGCTCCGGGAAATCCCGCTAATCGGGAGGCGTCCATTCAATGGACGGTGGGAATCCTCTCCCATGCTCATTCGGCACTTCTCCCTATTTCCTGAAAACTAAATACTGAAAACGATGAACTTCTATTTTAATAGTCTACTTACAGGTCTCGCCTTCACCAGCCTCGCTGCCGCGAAAACAATTCCCAATCACGCTGAGGCGGGCCTTGTGCTCGGCCAAGTGGATTTCACCTCGAAGCTAAATCCAAGTCCACCGACTGCGAAGTCGCTCAATTTTCCCTGCTCCGTGATCGTGGATCCGGTAACCCGCAAGGTCTTCGTCTCGGATGTATCAAATAACCGGGTTCTCCGCTATGCGAGTGCCAATGCCCTCGCCAATGGCGCTGCCGCTGAGGTGGTCTTCGGCCAGAAGGATTTCACCAAAAAACTGAATGGTGAGATCCAGAATCAAGCCACTGTCGTGACCGAGACTCAATTTGGTAACGAGCCGTCATCACTGTTTCTTGATGCGAGAGGCAGGCTGTGGGTGCCAGATTTCGCCGGTAATCGCGTGCTGATGTTTGATGGTGCCAGCTTGCGGAATTCGGGTGCGTCTGCGGAACGCGTCTACGGGCAACCCAATTTCACCACCAGCACAGAAGGCGTGACGTCCGCTAAAATGTACCGGCCCTTCGACGTTTGTGTCGATTCATCGGATCGCTTGTGGGTGGCGGATGGGGCGAACAACCGGGTCTTGCGCTTCGACTCCATCACCACCAAGCCGAGTGGTGCCGCTGCGGATGGCGTCCTCGGTCAGGCGAGCTTTACTACCCGCGTCCCAAGCACTACGGGATCTGCACTTCCGCGTCCGACGGGGGTGACCATCAGCACGAATGGCGTGCTTTATGTGACTTGCTATAGTGGAAATCGGGTGATGCGCTTCGATAACGCGGCGGCCTTAGCTCCAGGTGCGACCGCGAATGCAGTGCTCGGTCAGCCAGACTTCACGACCATCACTCTCGGTCTCAGCGCGGAGAAAATGAATGAGCCCTACGGCTCGTGGATTACTCAGGATGACTCGCTGTGGGTGGCGGATGCTGGAAATCACCGGGTGCTACGCTTTGATAACGCCTCCACCAAGCCTACCGGTGCAGCGGCGGACGGAGTGCTCGGCCAGCCAGATTTCATCACTGGGACGGCCGCCACCACGCGCCGTGGGCTGAATTATCCTTACCTCAGGCCCTTCGTGGACAACGCTGGCAGCCTGTGGATCGCAGAAGGCCGCAACAGCCGCGTGCTGCGCTTCTCGTCGGATTCGACGCCACCATTACTCGCCGTGACCACGAAGGTTAAGAAATCCACGACGAAAAAGGCAATCACCCTCAAAGGCACCGCCACCGACGTCTCTGGAATTTCCAAAGTGGAATACCGGATGGGGAAAGGTGCGTTCAAGCTCGCCGCTGGCACCACCGCATGGAGTTTCAAGGCGAAACTGAAAAAGGGGAAAAACACCCTCACGGTCATCGCCACGGACACAGTCGGAAACGTCAGCGTCAACAAAATCATCAAGATTAAACAGAAGTAACGAACACGGTCGGTGGAGGAAATGATCCCGTCGCTCAATGGATTGCCCTAACAGGCCAACATGCGATAGCCCTGGGGGGCGCCCTGGGTAGAGAAATCCGAAGAAACTCAAGCCCTGAATGGGCGAAATCTGATGCGCGACCGTATCATCGCATTCTTATGATTTAGCTGAGACTTCTCTCAGGCATCATGTATGAAAGCAAGGTGCCAAGGCGGTCGCGGAGCTTAGGGCGCGGGACGATGGCATCAATTAAACCGTGCTCTAACATGAATTCTGCCGTTTGGAAACCGGGTGGAAGATTCTGGTGAGTCGTCTCTTTCACCACGCGCGGGCCGGCGAAGCCGATCATGCACTTGGGTTCTGCTAGATTGATGTCGCCAATCGTAGCGAATGAAGCAGTGACGCCACCCGTTGTGGGATGAGTCATCAGCGAAATGTAGGGTAACTTCGCCTCGGAAAGTCGGGCCAGAGCCCCGCAAGTTTTCGCCATTTGCATCAATGAGAGCATCCCTTCTTGCATCCGCGCTCCAGAGGATGCGGAGACAATGATCACTCCGCGTTTCTCAACGATGGCGGTTTCAATCGCGCGAGTGATTTTTTCACCAACGACGGATCCCATCGAACCCGCAAAAAATTTAAAATCCATCACTGCGATCATCGTGCGTTGGCCATGAATCGTCAGTCGCCCAGAAATCACGGCATCATCGAGTCCAGTTTTTTCACGAAGAGCCGCCGTTTTCTCGGCGTATCCAGCGAAGCCAAGTGGATTGGCAGAAATCAGGCCTAGTTCCGTTTCTTCGAACGAATCTGGATCCGCCAGCGAAGTGATTCGCTCGCGGGAATCCATCAAGAAATGGTAGGTGCAATGCGGGCAAACATGCAGATTTTGTCTGAGTTCCAGAGTGTGAATCAACGCGCCACAGTCCAGACATTTTACCCAAAGTCCCTCTGGCATGTCTTCACGACGGTCAACACTGCGGAGACGAGGTTTGCTGAAAATACCCATGAATTTTTGGAAAATGACGGTGAAATACGAGCTGCCGCAGCAAATTTCTCGTGGCAGTGAAGCTAAAGTCTGAGAACGATGACGACAATCTCCTTTTTATCAAAGAACTGGAATGGGAATGTCTCTTCGCCAGGTAAATCAATGGCGGCTAAGACTGCTCTCTGATTCGGGGAGCTTGGGGCTCGCCGAGTTGGTCATTACTGGTGGCGATGTATCTGCGCTGGGATTGGTTTTTGAAGTCCAAAGTGCAAGAATATCCAAGTATTGTATCCAAGTAGAATCGTTATCCAATGAATTTTCCTGTCTTGATAAAATAGAATTCAACCATTCGATGGCTCGCTGTCGATCTGTGTCTGCTGACACAACCATGGAACTCTCAATGGACTGGGTCGCCATAGTATACTCACAGGTAAATGTGGAAATGAGCACCTCTGAAATTAAAGTGGAATCAGGTGCGGGCATCAACTTCTGCTTCTCGATTGCAAGACTTTCAGACACCAACGACGGGTGAAGATCAATAGATATGTTTTCAAGCCGTACATTCATTGTCAAATCCATTGAATTCCCGAGGCCATCACCATCGATATCTTCGTCCGTATTATCGCTTTTCCCATCACCATCGACATCATTCTCCTCATCGGAAAGATCCTCTAAACCATCACCATCGATGTCCTCTTCCTCATTCGCATCATCAAGTAAGCCATCGCCATCCATGTCTTTCTCTTCAGCGGAATCATCTGCCAGACCGTCGCCGTCGATGTCCTTTTCGAGATCTGAATCATCCAGCTTGCCATCACCGTCGATGTCTCTTTCCAGACCGGAATCGTCGAGTAATCCATCGCCATCGATATCTTTCTCCTGATCGGAGTCATCTGCCAGACCATCGCCGTCGATGTCTTTCTCGCGGTTGCTACCGTTTGGGAAGCGATCACCGACGAATTTGCCTTTGAATCGACCACTCCGGCAAATACCACCATCCACATTGGCGTCTTTACCATTAGAAATCCCATCGCCATCGACGTCTAGATCCACGAGGTTTGAAATGCCATCGCGATCCATGTCACGAGGTTTCGCATTTGCCTCACCCGCCGTCACGCCAGCAGCCAGGGCGAACGTCATGATTACTTTTTTGAAGGTGAATGATCTTTGTAAATTCTGAGTTTTCATGAAGTTTTCTGGGAGAATTTAAGGTGGCTCCGGAAATCCGACCACGCAGTGGCTAAACTAAGCGATGGTGAGGAGATGTGGCGGATTGATAGGAGATGATGGATATTGGATCAAGGATGAAGTGGCGAGGGACTTTCCAATTTTCAAAGCGGACCGAGACAATCAAAGAATCCCTTTGTCTCTATCATCCATACCCAGTTTAAAAAAAACAGCGATTCAAACCTTCAGTATTTTAAACGCCATCATTCCGGCATATCACTTTTTTAGGCTGCTCGTGGAGTCCGTAGATTGGGGGGATGATAGAAGTCAAATTCTCCAGTCCTTCGGTAAACGCATGGGCTTCCCTTCCGGCATTTGCACGAGGGCCAGTGCTTGGCGAGCCGTGACGAGAACGACGCCGTCTGACTCACGGATCATTTCAAAGGCGCACCAGAATCGCGAGCGGGAAACCTCGTCCAGTCGGCCACGGATCTTGATCCAGTCACCCAGCTTGGCAGGACGTTTGTAGTCCACTTCCGTGCGAGTCACCACGGGAAACACCCGCGTCTCAGACATCGTCGGCAGGTCCATGCCCATCTTCGCCGCAAGCCGAGTCCGGCACGTTTCGATCATTCGCAGATAGGCGAGATTGTGGACGACGCCACCGCAATCGGTATCGAAAAACATCACTTCTTCACGTGTCTCGAAGGACGGTTCTATGCCTAGCATGGGCCGAATTCTGTGAATGGCGAGACCTCCT
>JANORE010000223.1:0-3954 GCA_031415155.1 Akkermansiaceae bacterium
AGCTATGGCCAGAATCAAAATGGTGAAGACTACATAGACAAAAAAATCCGAGAAACACTAGGTAATTTTCCATCAGAGACCAATGATTGGTCGTGGATGACGCCAGAAGTTAAGCCTATCGTGATAGAAAAACTATTAAAAAGTATATCCATAAAAGCTAAACCTAGCCGTTCTTATGATGAAGAAAAATTAGTAAGAATTGGTCATTTGGAAACCATCCTAAATCTGATCGAAGAACTTAAAAATGGAAATCATCGAAGTGATGCGCTGTCATTAGCCTCTGAAATAGCAATCCCCTATTTAATGCCCATCGTTTACACTGGCTCGACGGAACAACGTAAAATGTTACCAGGTGAAGATATTATGTTTATGCCAGTTAGACATAGTGCAATCAGTCACGTAATAGGCAGAATAGCAAGGGGTGAGCAATTTCCTTTAGAATCAAGAAAATGGGCGGAGGAAATGGGATTCCATGGAATTAAATATAAAGATGAAAAATACGTGGCCCTTGTAACAAGTTGGTGGGAAAACAACCAAACTGCGATTCTCGAAGAACGTTACGCCGATGCCACATGGCTGCCGCGTTACAAAGGTAAACCGGTCACTTTCAATCCCAGAGAGGCAGCAAGCCGCAAGGCATACGAAGAAAATGAACGTGTCACCCGTAGAACGAAACGTCCCGGAGGAGATGACTCAGAGACAATTTCCAATACAACCTCACCTTTCAACTGGCAACTCTGGAGCATCATCGCAGTCATCGCTTCCTTGTTAGGAATTTTTATCTTCCTGAAATTGGCATGGAAGGCGTGAGTGTCAAACGTGTTGTTGGATCAGGGCAAACGCATCTTAATTTAGAAGAACTTAATGATCAGACGGTTTTCATCCCGGCAGATGCGACTCTGCTCACTTGTGCTCACGAAGTAGGTCATGCACTAGGACTATCCACAAAGGCCGTGGGACAGGCAAATAAACACGATCTAGGCGCATGGCCACACGAATGGGCGAAAGATGGCAGAGTTGGTTTGATATATCCAGAAGCTACTCCAAAAATGCAACCATGGATTCGCCAAGAAGATTGGGCGGAAGCCTATAGAAAAGCAGATTTACTCAAATGAAATTATTATTAATTTATCACTAATTTTTACTGCTGCTTGTAGCTATGGCCAGAATCAAAATGGTGAAGACTACATAGACAAAAAAATCCGAGAAACACTAGGTAATTTTCCATCAGAGACCAATGATTGGTCGTGGATGACGCCAGAAGTTAAGCCTATTGTGATAGAAAAACTATTAAAAAGCATATCCATAAAAGCTAAACCTAGCCGTTCTTATGATGAAGAAAAATTAGTAAGAATTGGTCATTTGGAAACCATCCTAAATCTGATCGAAGAACTTAAAAATGGAAATCATCGAAGTGATGCGTTGTCATTAGCCTCTGAAATAGCAATACCCTATTTAATGCCAATCGTTTACACTGGCTCGACGGAACAACGTAAAATGTTACCAGGTGAAGATATCATGTTTATGCCAGTTAGGCATAAGGCAATTGGCCATGTATTAGGTAAAATAATGAAAAGTAATAATTTTCCTTTAGAGTCAAAAAAATGGGCGGAAAATATGTCATACTATGGAATTAAGCATGAGGATGAAAAATACGTGGCCCTTGTAACAAGTTGGTGGGAAAACAACCAAACTGCGATCCTCGAAGAACGTTATGCCGATGCCACATGGCTACCGCGTTACAAAGGTAAACCGGTCACTTTCAATCCCAGAGAGGTAGCAAGCCGCAAGGCATACGAAGAAAATGAACGTGTTACCCGTAGAACGAAACGTCCCGGAGAAAATGACTCAAAGACGATTTCTACCGCAACCTCACCTTTCAACTGGCAACTTTGGAGCATCATCGCCACCTTTTTAGTGCTATCAGGAATTGCGATCCGTTGGAAATTTACGACCAAGGCAAGATGACAAAAATTCCATGATACCTAGAGGAAAGTTGGGGCGGAATGACTACTGCAAATTTCTATTTTTAAAGCGTCATGCTATCGGCTCGGGCTGGTGATTCTCGATGGCTTGAGCGATTTCTAGGGCTTTGTCGGCGGCTTGTTGGTGCGATTCGGCTTCTTCAGCGAGATCGGCGGCGATGAGGATTTGGGCGACTTTTTGCTTTTTTGCCGCGAAAGTTCTGAGGTCCTCGATGCGGCGAAGCTGCTCGGGTGTTAGGGAAGGTGGCGCTTGAGCGGCTTCACCGATGAGCGGACGAGTGGCGCGGGTGTTGAAGGTGATGAGTCCGGTGGTGGCGAGGTGTTGGAGTGCTGCCCAAGTGGCTTCGTCGAGGACTTGAAGCTTGGGAGGGTTTCCGCGCCAGTCGGTTTCGTGAAAAAGCGAGGTGACTGCTGCGGCACGAGTTTGATCGCGGAGGACGGTCAATAAAACGGGAGATTCCTGACCGAGAATCATCGCTTCTTGGCAATGGACTAGGGCGGCTCCGAGCGTCTCGGTCACGCGTTGGGCGAAGGCACTCGCCGGATCGGCAGGCGGCGAGGGCGGAATGAGTTGGCCATCGGGAGTGATGCTGAGAATTTGCTGAAGGCGCGCGAGATTCGCGTCGCGACCACGCTTGAGTTTCGCCTCGCTGAGGGATTTTTCCGTGCCATCAAGGACACCTTCGGCGAGGGTCATCTTATTCGCCAGTGTTTGTAACATCGCCTGCTCGATGGTGCCCTCGGCGATGAGATTGACGACGGTGACGGGCCGCCGTTGGTGTTTCCGCCAAGCGCGAGCGATGCGTTGTTCGAGCCGGGCCGGGTTCCATGGTAGGTCGCAATTGATCACGACGCTGGCGTTTTGCAGATTGAGGCCCACGCCGCCGGAATCCGTGCTGAGGAAGAGGCGGCAGCTCGGATCGTCACGGAAAGTGATGATTTCACCACGGCGTTTTTGTTGAGGAACGCTGCCAGTGTGCCACGCGTAGCCGATGTCGTTTGCCTGCGCCCAGTCGCGGACTCTTTTCAGCATCCCTTCCCATTCGGAGAAGATGAGGACTTTGACATCGGGATCGGAAAGGCAATCGTCGAGGACGCGTGCGATTTCATCGAGCTTAGGACAGTCTTGGCACTTGCGACTTTTGATGATGGAGGGCGAGTCGCAAATCATCCGCATCATGGCTAACAGAATCATCATGAGGTCGGATTCCTTCTTAGTGAGAGGCCGCTGCATGGAGCGCTGGACGAGCTGAGAAACTTGTTGTTTCACCTCGTCATAGTCGGCCCGCATGGCTGGGGTGAGCGGGACGAAATGGTTCCGATCCGTACGATCGGGGAGTTCCGTTTCGACGTGATGTTTGCGGCGGCGGAGGAGCACCGGACGGATGCGTTCGCGGAGAGCTGCAAGGTTTTGGTAATCCGACGGACGGCCTTTTTCGTCGAGCTGATAGAAATCGCGGTTGAAACGAAATAGCGGCCCGAGGATCGTGGGATCCAGGAAATCGACGATGGAATAGAGCTCGTCGATGCGGTTTTCAATCGGTGTGCCGGTGAGGACAAAGGCGTATCGACTTTCCAAGCGCTTGACGGCTTGCGCGGTCTTGGTGGCCCAGTTTTTGATGCGTTGGGCTTCGTCGAGAACGATGATGTCCGGCTTGAGATGGACGTTGATGTCGAGGCTGTCGGTGACGACTTGCTCATAGTTGACGATGGTGAAAAATGGCGGACTAGGATCCGCATAGCAGCTTGCCCGGGTGGAGCGCGGACCGTAGACGAGGCGCTGAGTGAGTGTGGTGAATTTCCGGATTTGCTCCTCCCATTCTGCCTTGAGCGAGGCGGGAGTCACCACGAGGACGCGAGTTGCTTTCCCGAGATGATGGAGAAGCGCACAGGCGGCGATGGCTTGAATGGTTTTTCCAAGGCCCATTTCATCCGCGAGGAGTGCGCGTTCGCCGAAAGCGAGGTGCAG
>JANORE010000224.1:0-10057 GCA_031415155.1 Akkermansiaceae bacterium
GAGCCCCTAAAACTGGTAACCGCAAAATCGTCGATACCAAATACAAGTTGCTGTTATACCATGATGAAAATACCGAACATTACCAAGCACAACTAAAAATGGCCGGCTGCTTTGTAATGATTTGTAACATATCTAAAGAGAGAATGGCTGCATGCGAAGTGCTCAAAACCTATAAAGAGCAATACGGGGTTGAGCAGAACTTCTCCTTTCTCAAAGAACCCCTGATCGCTAATGATACCTTTCTAAAAAAGCCCTCACGGATTGATGCACTAACATTTATCCTATTGGTAAGCCTGATGATATGGAATCTCATCCAGCGAGAATTAAGAAATAGCGAAGAAGTGATCCATGGCGAGCTCAAAGACCTCAACAAACGTCCTACCTACCGCCCGACAAGCTATTTGATGATGTGCCAACTTTCAGGAACCATCATTCTAAAGTATGGGAATCAGCGGCTACTCCCTCACAACGGAATTAGACCGCAGGGATTGAAATATCTAGCCGCGATGGGATTTGATGAGAAGATCTACACAACCCCACCACCACGCAGTAAAACCCAAACAAAAATCCAAACCTAACATTTTCAAATGAATCCATTAACCGAAAATTCACGTCCCGCAGGTGCGGAATGTGTGATCAAGTAGCTCCGGTCTGGAAGGGAGCCGTCCATGTCATGAGGATCTCCTACTAATTGGGCGTAATATCTAACATCAGAGAAATATGCATAGCCGTGAGTTCACCCATCGACTGGCAATCGCCAAAACCGCTGGTGCTGTGCATTTTATCCAAGTCACGCGCTAGGGAAATGACATGTTCTCGCGGAGCAATATTTTCTCGTCGCATGATTCCTAACAGGGCTCGTAATCGACCATTTTCCACTTTCGCCCGCCGTGACATTTGGGCGTGCTCCTCGGCCACGTATTGATCGATACTTTTTCGATTGAGCACATGGAAGGCAAGCCGAGTGACTTTACGGTTTGAATTAAAACGAAATGCGAGATAGATATTTCCATTTCCTTCATACGATTGTTGATCGAAGTCAATCGCGCGGACTCGATATTGGACTTCCTCGAAATCGGGGGTGATATCGACGACATAGTTAACACTTCGCATATCTCCCAATAATCGGATGAAACTTCGCTCCGTAAATTTAGTGAACTCCTTGGCAATCCGCACTTTATTGAGCCCTGGCTGAGGAAGATATTCACGGAGAAAAACATCACCCGGAACTCCCGCGATGTGCTCCTCGATCAAGGTATTACCATTGACGAGGTAGTTCATCCGGTTGGGGGAAAGGATATGTTCTAATTCCAAGCCATAGATACGCGAAGCGTCCGCTTGCTTCACATAGAAGTAATCTGAGTTATCATTAAACAAGTTAGTGACTCGGACGCGGAAAGGTTTCGAGTTTCCAAAATCCCCGAAGTCAATGCGGTCAACCACGAGGTGCTCGTGCTGCTTGGCGTGACGGCCAAGTTTTAATTCCGTATAAATACTGATCAATCGCGGGCGTAATTCCGCAGAGGCTTCTGGCGGATACATCACCGTCAGCCACAAGGTTTCGCGACCTTTCGGATCTTCATACGGCACGGCTCCGCTGAAACGGCGCAGATCATCATAAATTTTTGGAATTTCTCGTTGTCGGTCAAAATGATAAAGATATTGTCGCAAGGGTTGAGAAACTGGATATTTGATTTTTTGCCGAGCAATCACGAATCTGAGAGTATCGTCTTCTCATGAAAAAGCGAATCGTGATTGCAAACGCGATCAACCATCTGGGGTCGATTCAAATTTCACGGGTCCGAGAAATTCAAGGGTTCAGCAAGGCCCGCACGGTCTCAGCATCTAACCGATTTGAAATATCTGCGTCGGCAAGAATCCCTGCCGCGAGCTTTCCTTTCTCTTGCTGGAGCTTGTGAATGCGTTCTTCGACGGTGTCTTGGCAAAGCAATTTATGCACGAAAACGGGCTTATCTTGACCGATGCGGTAGGCGCGGTCCGTCGCTTGTGCTTCAGCCGCAGGATTCCACCATGGATCGTAATGTATGACCGTGTCGGCAGCAGTTAGATTCAGTCCAGTCCCGCCTGCCTTGAGCGAGATGAGAAACAACGGTGCTTTTCCGTTCTGGAAATCTTCCACCAGTTTACCACGATCTTTCGAGGCTCCGGTGAGTTTTAAATACGGAATTTTTTCCTTCACCAAGTGCGCTTCGATCAATGCCAGCATCGTGGTGAACTGAGAAAATAGTAAAATCCGCCGACCTTCTTCAATGAGCAGTGCGAGCAATTCCGTGAGAAAATCCAGTTTCGCCGATTCATGCACATCGCTGGAGAAATCTTCGGGTAGTAGCTTCGGGTGGCAGCAGATTTGCCGGAGCTTGAGCAGAGCATCCAGAAAAACGATTTGGGATTGCTGGATGCCGCGTGCGGCGATGGCTTCACGGACGCGTTTGTTCATCGTGGCGCGGACCGTTTCGTAGAGATCTTTCTGGCCGGTATTCAGCTCGATCAGATGGACCAGTTCCGTCTTCGGCGGCAGTTCCTTGGCGACTTGGTCTTTCGTCCGGCGCAAAATCAGCGGCGCGACCCGTTGTTTTAAAACGGCATTTCGTTCTTCATCACCATCCTTTTCGATCGGAGTGCGGAAGCGTTTGTTGAAGGCGTCTTCCGTTCCGAGGAAGCCAGGAACGAGGAAATGCATGAGGCTCCACAGCTCGCCAAGGTGATTTTCAATCGGTGTCCCGGAAAGGCAGAGGCGGCTGTTTGCATGTAGTTTGCAAGCTGCCTGCGCGACTTTGGAACGTGGGTTTTTAATATACTGCGCTTCGTCCAGCACGATCAGGTGAAATGGCACCACCGCGAGTTTATCGATGTCGCGCTGAACCAAGGCGAACGAGGTGAGGACGATATCGGCATGTGGAATCGAGCGAAAATACTTTTTCCGCTCGGGTCCATTCAGCACGAGCACCCGCAATTCCGGCGTGAACTTGAGTGCCTCAGCTCGCCAGTTCGGCACGACCGAAGTCGGAGCGACGACCAAGGTCGGCAGACCGCGCGAATGACCGGATTGTTTTTCAGCTAGAATATGAGCGAGCGTCTGGAGCGTTTTCCCGAGGCCCATGTCATCTGCTAGAATTCCATGTAAGCCATGCCGCGTGAGAAATTGCATCCAGTGGAATCCGGCAAGCTGATAGTCGCGCAGAGTCGCCTGCAAGCCACTCGGCATCGGCACAGGATCAATCCCGGAAAAGTCATTGAGCTTGGCTGCGAGTTCCTTGAGATTCGGCGGAGTATCGATTCCGAGTTCGCCGAGACCCGTCAGCGATGCGGCGTCCAGCGCGTGAAGTCTGGCACGGTCCGGGAACTTGGGATCAATCAGTGCTGACAAGTGATTGAGAATTTTCCGCACTCGCCCGATGGGTAATTTCAGCGCATCGCCATCCGGTAGCGGCGCATAAATATGGCCATTGTCTGGACGATCTAACGTTTCTTCGAGAAAATCGTTTTCTAACAATCCGGCGAGAATCGGCAGTAGATCATAGCGCTGTCCCGCGACGTCAAAGCCGACGGAAAGACTGAACCAGCCACCATCCATCGGATCAATCGAGCTTTCCCATTTCTCAGGATCCGCCTCATGGACGCGGTGGCCGACGCTATCTGACACGGTGACACGCCAGCCCAGCGCCTCTAACCGATTCACCATTTCACCACGGAATTGATGCCAGAATGCATCCGTCGGCACGCGACTGGGATCGGGGAACCAGCGGTCTGGCGTCTTGGTGTGACTGGTATCGCGCGACCTGAGATTGAGGAGAAATTTCCACGCAGAGTTGGATTGTAGCGAGGAAAGACCGGTGTCACGAAGCTGCTGAGTGGCGGCCGTTTCCGCGCCAGCGTCATGTTGCAGGATCGCGGCCTGGCCATCTGCTTGCGTGATGGAGCTGATCCAGTCCGGGGCAGTGGCGCGGAGCGAACGATGATGTGTCTCGTAGATCACCACCGCCTCGGCGGAAATCCAGAAATCTGGATCGGGCTGGCCCAGTGATTGCAGTAAAAGTCGAGTCGCCTTGTCCACTGGCTCGCGAGTGACGTGCAACTCGAAGCGTGGCTCTAACCGAAGTCGTGGTAAATCCGGCGGCGGATCTTTCATGAGTTCCCGCGCACTTGGCAGCGCCGCAGCCACTGCCCCGGCGATGCTACCCTGTAATTTCCCCGGATCACGTTCCTTCGCCGCTCGCATCAACAAGGCCGCCGCGTGATGACAAAAACTGCCCACTTCGCATGAGCAAAACGTTTCAAAATCCCAGTTCTGTCCGGCCAGCCAGAGATTCACCTCAGCCTCATCGGTTTTTACGATGCCTAACAAACTGAAAGACTCCGGCGCGGTTTCGTCGATTTGAAGATCCTTCACCTTGCCAACGAGTGAATTCGCGGCAACGAGAATCTCGTCGTCGAAGCGATCCTTCCACCGAGAGCTGCCAAGGAAAGAGAATATGTCAGCACGTTCAGGCAAAGTCGTGTGAGATTCGTGCATAGCCTCGCCGCGTCAAGTCTGAGGTGCTCGTGAGCGTCGCTCTGCACAGAGCGTCATCCGCGTGATGGAATGGACCGTGATGAAAAATGGGGGGCTGCTGATGGATTCAATCGTTCATCCGTGTAATTCTAACGAATTTCTTCCAAATTAGGATCGTAAATATTGAACTCAATGCGGCTGAAAGCAGAAATCTTAAAATCAACCGTTCCAAAGTTTTGGCTAAAGCCAGTGATGAAATCGTCTTTCACTCCATCAAGCCGAAAGACCAATGATGAACCATCTGGAAGAGAGCCTCTCACGTCGCCACTCTCAAGCTTACAGCGCTCAAGGTCGGCTGCTTTTAACGCGACCGTGCGGAGAGATCCAACGGGCAGTTGCACCTCACGGAATGGAGTTTTCACGGTGATGATGCCTTCCGTAATCGATGTGATTTCACCTTCCAAGTTGTCACCATTTCGTAATTCCATCCGGCCTGTCTTCGATAGTTTTTTTTCTAAAAGTAATTGAGCTTGATCATTACTCAGCTCTTCGTCTTCGGCTATCTGCGGCCTATTTGCGCCCTTAGGGACAGGTAATTGATCGACTTCACCGTCCCATGCACTGACTTCAATTTTTGAAATTTGGATCGGAGAAACATGATGAGAAGCAAAATGGATCGCTTTACCAAATTTACCATGATTCACCTCTGGATCGGTCCAAATATCAATGAGTTCACCATCAACAAATACACATACCTTTCCCGACTTAGTGCTAGCGCGAACTTCGATACGGGCCTTCTCGTTTTCCTGCAGGCTCGTTGCGTTTGTATTATAGCCGATAGGTTTTTGAGATTTACGATGAATCAATGTGATCGTGCGATTTTGAAATTTTAATTCATAACCACTTGATGGCCGTTCCTTGGAAGTGTCATCTGATAACAGAACAAAACTAAACGCCAGAGACTCTCGCCAAGTTACATCAAAAGCGATGACGCACTCGTCAGGCAAATCCACCTCTCTGGCGATACTGCCGACACCTAATGAGCGAAAACTTAAATGATGATATGCCCAAGCTGGGGTATCACCCGCTTGTTTCCAGCCATCAAGACTGGTCGGTCCGCAGTATACATAGTTTGGTCGCTCGGAGATATTGATACTCGCGATCATCAGGCGATTTAATTTCATTCGGCCAGCGAACCACGTATCGAGTTCAACCATCATATCACTTACCGTTACAAGCTGACCTCGAATCAAGTCACCATTCGTGAGAGTGACGAGGGCTTCATGCTTGGCAGTTACTTCAGTTAGTTTTGCGAACAATGTGAGATCGACGACATTTTTGAGAAAAAATGAAGTTGGGTTCTCAAAAATCGGCGAATCCCAAGTCAGTTGTTCCGTGGTGAGGGCAGATAGAGATCCGGTCAATTGATCTTTGTTCGAAAACCGTACAGTCGCGAGTGGCTCATCCGCAATGGCGGTGAGATTAAGAGCACTCGTCATCATCACAATTCCTGAAAAGAGCGTCATTTCACGGGTTTCTAATTTTTGGTTTTTACCGCTGCTTCGGAGGGGATCCACTCCAAAGCGGCGACACGGGATCGGTTAATCTTGATCGGCCCAAGTAGCTGGTGCTGTGCCGTGATGAAATCATTTGAAAAGGCACACGAGCTGACTTTTAATAACCCATTTCCACTCAGGCGTAGCGCGTAATCACCTCCACGCTCTGGGACCATTTCAGATGGTGCGAAAAAAATCGTGGAAACTTCGTCTTCGTTTAATTCTAAAGGATCCTCTTGGAAATCGCTCTTAAATGTCAAAACTGAACCTTCTGTGGTCTGACGGATGCCAAGCAGGCTTCCGCTCCAGCGGTCTTCATGACGACTGATCAAGCTGTCTGATTTGGGGTTTCCACGCTCTTCTGCAAGATGACGCGCCTTGCGATGATCGAATTCAAGGATCTCGATGTTGCTAATCACTTGCTCAAATCCCATAGGTGATCGACTGACCAGAGATATACCATTTCCGTGGGGTGGTTCGTCGGTAGAATCAATGCCCTTAGTCTCTGGCTCGTCATTCAGAAGGAGTTCAATTCGTGAATTTTTACGGTCCACGCGGATTTCTACTAACAATTGATTTTCTGGATATTGGTCCGGTGTGCAACGTGGTAGCAGAATCACGGAATGAAACGGTTTCCCTTTGCTGGCCTCACGTTTGATTTTTAGTCCTCCAGCGTCGAATTCCATATAATAACGATCCACAGGATTGATATTTGGCGTCAATGGATCGGCAAAAAATATTTTAATTTCGGGATCCTCTTTCCATTTTAAAGTGAATCTCAAAATAAACTGTGAAGAAATGTCAAATTTTCGAGAAGCTACTGCCGGACCATCTGCAGTGAGTGAATTGTTAGAGAATTGCCAACTTCCCGATTCGCTGCCAGAGTTCTGCCATTCCTTGTTACTTTTAGGCCCATGATAAATTATTTTTTGCTGCTGAAAACCTAACTGCATCGACTTCAGTGCTGCTCGAGGAATCACAAAGCGGCCCGCATCTGGTGTGGTCACGGTAAGTTCCTTCTCGTTCAAGCGGTCAATCGTTGCGGGAAATTTGTCACCATTGATTAGCTCAATCAGCGTGCTCGGCGAGTCAGTAGGTAATATGGGTGAACTGAATTCTACTTTTTGAACAACTCCTGGTTTTAATAAAATCGGCTTGGGTGCAATGTCGGTGGCTAGCTCGACGATGCCTGTTTCATCGATTGAGCGTAGCGTCCCAGTGAGTCGAGCGTTCTCCGCCAGTATAAGATGGTCTGCATGCAAGACTTGTAGCAAGCTACTTACGAGCATGAGTATCCGCTGAAATGATGACTTAAAGCCCGGCATCCCAATCGTCGATGATGAGGTTAGAGAGTTTGAAATCGAGCATCACTGTAGATTCCAAGTTCATACGATACTGCCGCGCTTCATATCTTGTGGAAAACGTCGGGCTGGATTGCTCCAACGGGGCAACATGCGATAGCCCGGGGCATCGCCCTGGGAATGGGTGGACGAAATGGTTTAGCCCTGAAAGGGCGGAACTTTTCAGGAGGTGGCGGATCAAATTTCGCCCCTTCAGGGCTTGGACTCCTTGGGATTTCTCGACCCAGGGCGATGCCCTGGGCTCCGCCATTTTCACGAGAATATCCTCAGGTTTCCAGATCGCCTCAGAGCCAGAATTTAGACCTTGAAATTCACCATGGCGTTGATCGCCATTTGTAATACGTAATAGATCAGGTGATTCTACAGCAGACAGAATCATCGCTCCCCAAATCCACGATATGGTAAGGTGACAAATCATTTTTCATAGATCGGTAAAAACCGATAGTTAAGCGCCAGAGATAAAAGAGCTCCGGCGGTATTAAATGAGGTACCTTGATTTCCGGGAAATGAACCGTTGCTCGACTGAATCGTTGAGAGATAGCGGATGTTTCGTGCGTTCCATTCTTTCCAAGTTGCCTCGTCAGCATGGAACAATGCTTGCGACATATAATATTCAAAATAGTAAGGATAATGCTCGTCCCGGAAGTCGATATTCTTTTTGAGATAGGTCAAACTTGCTTGATATGCTTTTGAGTCTCGTTCCTTGGCAAGGGAAAGGCAGAGTGAGCCGATGGCAGTGAGTGTCGGCTTACCGCCCGATGCTGAAGTGTAACCATAGTCGCCATCTTTACTGCGGCAACTAGCGAGGTAGTTTAGGGCTTTCTTGATTGCCTCATCCGGTATCGCGATACCCGCATTTCTTGCGGCAAAGAGGGTGACCATTTGGCAACCCGTCACGGTGGTATCTGCGTCTCGGCTTTCTGGGGTGTAGCGCCACGCTCCAGATCTATTTTTCTTTTGCGAACTTAGTATTAACTCAACTGCCTTTTTCAATGCAGGAGCGATTTTGGGATGATCTAAAATCCCGTAAGATTCCGCCAGCGCCTTGGTGGCAAAGGCATGATTATACATGCTGTTGCCGATATAGCCATTTTTGTCGTTTTGTTGTGATAGAATGAAGTCAATTCCTGAGCGGATATTCTTTGCATACGGACCATGATTGGGATCTTCACCGTGGGCAAGAAACGCCGCGACACATAATCCGACGACTCCTGGCTCCGCGCCGACGCTATCATTCCATGAGCCTTTTTCGCTCTGGTTCTTAGCGAGGTATTGCAGACCTTTTTCGTAGATGAGTTCTGCTTGGGCAGGTATGCTTTCATCCAGGCGACTCGGTAAGTCTTGCGACTTTGCGAACATGGTGAATCCTAGCAAAATTAGGATTAGTTTCGTGCTGAATAACCTTGATGAAATAGATCGGCTCATGATGTTTTCATTTCAGGTTTTGCTCGGCGCCTCGGTTATAGGCATCCAGTGCTTTTTGGAATTCTTCTGGGAGAACTAAGCCTTGGTTACCATTAGCCTTTGGGATTCGCCGGGCTTCACTTTTTCCGTTCGCTTCACCGAGTGTCGATTGATTGGCAGCATCCGATAACCCGGTCTGACCTTGTCCGCCCTGCTCGCCCGGTTGCTCGCCTTCGCCCTTTCCTTTGGATTCTTGCTCGCTCTCGGGTTTCTGCCCCATCATGCGCTCCATCATATCCATCATCGCGTCACCGGATTTGCCAGATCCTTGTTGTTTCTTTTTTTCTTTGGCGGCAGCATGGATTTTTTCGATGATCTCCGTCTGGGCAGCAATCGTCTGGCCCCCGGTATCATACTTAGCGAGTTGATCGGTCGCCTCATCCATGATGGCTTCCACCTCATTGAATAATTCGATCACTTTGGGAATGGTTTGCTCGACAACAAGCTGCTGCACATCAGCCGCGAGCTCATCTTGCTTGTCCGCTACGATGCTAGAACCTTCTTGATGCTTGCCTTGGACATCGTCCGTTAGCACCTCATCCGCCCGAAGAATCATCGGGAGGAATATGATGAACGTGCAAATGTTGGTAATGATTTTCATGGCTCGTTAAGGCTCGATTGCTTCATCGTATCGCGGCGGCGGAGTTGTTCAAGGACGCGAGTTTGTGCTCTGATATCCTGTTCTTGTTGAATGAGCTTCATTACTCTCAGCATAAATTCGAAATCTTCATCTTCTGGGCTTTGGCCGCCGCCGCCGCCACCCGTCGAATTTTTGTCTTTTTCACCTTCCAGTTTTTTCGCCCATTCGCTGAGTTGATTCGCCCATTTTGTCGATTGCTCCGTCGCGAGATAACTATGATTTTTCGTCAGCAAGGCGCGGATATTTTCTAATCCGGTATCAATTTGAGAAGACTTCATTTCTTCCATGATTTGTTTAAAAGAATCTGTTTTTGTCCGGGCGAAGTAGTTACTCAAATCTTCCTGTAACCATCGGACATCGGATGCAGTGTTGGCTTGTTGACGGTTCGCTTCGGTCAAACGGCGTTGATCGGATGGGTCAAGTTTTGAGAATTTCGTGCCTAAAATCCGCTCATAACTATCGACCAATGAGACGGCAATACCATCTTGCTCGCTGGCTGCTTTTTTCAAACGATTGACAAATG